>JALEIY010000214.1 GCA_022769785.1 Eubacterium sp. | reverse complement strand
GTTGCCTATCTTCTGGGAACCTTCTGGCTTTCTTATGTGGCAAATCTTTCTTTCTCACAGGCGCTTTGGGCAGGAGTCATTCCTTATCTTCCGGGAGACTTTATCAAAATTCTTCTGGCCGCATTTGCGGGGCCGGTCATTCGCCGACGACTGCAAAACGCCGGACTGCTTACTTTTTAATCCTATCTTTACAGAGGCTGTCGCTCTATTTTTTAAATACTGCGGCAGCCTTTTTTTCGGCTTTTTTCGGTGGTTCCCACTCCGGTCCGTTTTTTGCAGCATTTCTGTTGAAATAAAAATGCAGCATTGTTGTTTTTATTTTAGTTGTTGTTTCAAAAGTATTTATTCTTTAATTTTCTTTATTTTATTTTCAAAAAAACAGTTGACAACCCTCAATATTGTTGTTATTATAATGTTACAACTTTTGAAACGAAAATCATTCAAAAAAAGGAGGAGTTATCATGATTTATACGGTTACCCTGAATCCGGCGTTGGATAAAACGGTTGAGATTCCATCTCTTACAATTGACAGTGTCAACCGTATTACAACTCTGAGAACAGACCCAGGCGGAAAAGGCATTAACGTATCCAAGGTCATTGACAAGCTGGGAAGAAAAAGCATTGCCACCGGTATCCTCGGAGGCGATACCGGGCACAACATCCTTTCTTCCCTTGAAAAAATGGAACTGGAATCCGATTTCCTTTTCGTCGAGGGAGAAACCCGTACGAACCTGAAAATCATTGACCCGGTCAGCAAGACAAACACCGATATTAACGAACCGGGAGTTACCGTTTCCGAAGAAATTTTAAATCAGCTGAAAGACAAGCTTCTTAAAAAGCTCAATGCGGATGATATCGTCATCCTGTCCGGAAGCCTGCCAAAGGGAGCTCCGCAAAACACCTATAATGTATGGGTAAAAGACTGTAAGGAAGCCGGTGCAAAGGTATTTCTCGATGCCGACGGTCCGCTGCTTGCAGAGGGAATCAAGGCCGGTCCTTATCTGATTAAGCCAAACAATCATGAGCTTTCCGGTCTCATGGGACAGGAATTAACCACACCACAGGAACTGACCGAGGCAGCCAGAGGCCTTATGAAATACGGTATCGAAAAAGTTATCGTATCCATGGGCGGTGACGGAGCCTTATATGTGACAAAGGATTATGTTTACTACGCAGAGGGACTGAAGGTTCCGGTAGGAAGTACCGTCGGCGCCGGAGACAGCGTG
The DNA here is from genome assembly GCA_022769785.1 of Eubacterium sp. Classification (GTDB taxonomy): domain Bacteria; phylum Bacillota; class Clostridia; order Lachnospirales; family Lachnospiraceae; genus Anaerobutyricum. The sequence continues at coordinate 10,800 of JALEIY010000214.1, read as the reverse complement.
GTGGCAGCCCTGGCCGTTGCCGAGGAGGCCGGCATGACACCGGAAGAAACCGTTGCGCTTTCCACAGCTACGGGCGCTGCCAATGTCATGTGCAGCGGTACACAGGCCGCAGAATACAGTGTCATCGAAACACTGATTCCAAAGGTATCTTTTCAAAAGCTGTAAGCTTCTGATACCTGAAAAAAATCATCATTTCAAAACTACGGATTATTATTGCAAAAGAAAAACAAAAACATTATTATAAAAGGAGGAAAAAAATAATGAAAGCAAGAGGTGTAAGACTTCACGCAGCCAACGATTTAAGACTGGAAGAATTTGAACTTCCGGCAATCAAAGACGATGAGATCCTTGTAAAAATCGTCACAGACAGCATCTGTATGTCCAGCTACAAATGTGCCATCCTCGGAACAGACCACAAGCGTGTTCACGAAGATGTTGAAGCACATCCTGCCATTATGGGCCATGAGTTCGCTGGTGATATCGTTGAGGTTGGAGCAAAACATCAGGACAAATTCAAACCGGGTATGAAATTTACCATTCAGCCGGCCATCAACTACAAGGGAGAAATGTGGAGCCCTGGATACTCCTATGAGTTCTGCGGCGGAGACGCTACTTACTGCATCATCCCTGCAGAGGTTATGGAAGTAAACTGTATGCTGGAATACAAAGGAGAAGCATATTATGAGGCTTCCCTGGCAGAACCAATGTCCTGCAGCATCGGCGCATTTAATGCGGCATACCACACAAAAATGGGTGTTTACACTCATGAAATGGGTATCAAAGAAGGCGGAAAGCTTGCAATTATGGCAGGTGCCGGCCCAATGGGACTGGGTGCTCTTACTTATGCCCTTCACCGTGATGTCCGTCCTTCCATGGTTGTTGTGACCGATATCGACCAGGCTCGTCTTGACCGCGCTGCTGACCTTTTCCCTGTTGAGGAAATCGCAAAAAATGAAGGAATCGAGCTTCACTTTGTAAATACCGGTAATTTCGAAGATCCGGTGGCAGAGCTTATCCGCATTTCCGGCGGAACCGGCTATGATGACGTATTATGTTACGCACCGGTTGCAGCTGTAGTAAAACAGTCCAGCGACATTCTCGGCCGTGACGGCTGCCTGAACTTCTTCGCAGGACCAACAGATTCCAAATTCAGCGCAACCATGAACTTCTATGATGTTCACTATAACTCCACTCACGTTATGGGTACTACCGGCGGAAATACAGACGATATGATTGAATCTCTCGAACTGACCGCTGCAAAAAGAATCAACCCGGCAGTTATGGTTACACACATCGGCGGTCTGGATGCCGTAGCAGAAACCACCTTAAATCTTCCGAAGATTCCTGGCGGCAAGAAATTAATCTACACCCATCTGAATATGCCGCTGACTGCACTGACAGACCTTCGTGCAAAAGGCGCCGAAGATGCCCGTTATATCGAACTGGCAGATATCGTTGACGCACATCAGGGACTGTGGTGTCCGGAAGCCGAAGCATACCTTCTTGCTAATTTTGTAGAAAAATAATAATACGCCTGTTTCCCCTTTTTACGCGAAACACGGCGTAAAAAGAAGGAGTGACAGCAATGGAACAACGCAGAAATGAAATGGTCGAACTGATTAATCAAAAGGGAAATGTCAGCTTTTCCCAGATAAAGAAAGCATTTCCCAATGTATCAGAAATGACTCTCCGCACAGACTTAAAAGCTCTGGATGAGGCCAATCGGATTGTCCGCATCCACGGCGGGGCAAAATCTGTGCAGGTAGTTATCGGAACTGATGATTATTTAAACAGGCGTTCGGTCAGAAATATTTCGGAAAAACAGGAAATTGCCGAAAAAGCATTAAAATTAATCCGTCCTGACAACGTAATCTTTCTGGACTCCGGCAGCACCACGACGGCGCTGGCCCGCATATTTCCCGATCAGTCCAATCTGATTTATACCTCGGGCTTAACCTGCGCCACGGAGCTGGTGAACCTGGAGCATCCAATGGTCAACATCCCCGGAGGGCAACTTAACCGCTACAGCTTAAGCGTCTGCGGTTACCGGGCAATTAAGGAACTGGAAGGTGTATACTTTGACCAGGCCTTTATCGGTGTGACCTGCTTCGATTACAACACCGGGTTTACCTGTGGTGTCGGCGACGAAGCAATCCTGAAACAGACCGTCATGAAACAGTCCGGGCAAAACATCATTCTGATGGATTCTTCAAAAGTCGGAATCAAGAATACCTTTTCCATTTGCGGACTGGATGATGTGGACATAATAATTTCAGACGGCGGCCTGCCCAAAGCATTTCTTAATGCCTGCAAAGAAAATAATGTAGAAGTATTATAACCTGAATTATCCGCGTTGCTCTCATTGATTGTCCGGCTTATGATTTTGATTAAGAACGTACTTTTTTTAAAATAATACTAACTTAGGAAAATAAACTGAGCGAAAATCAAGGAGAACACTATGAAAGATTCTGTACAACGTTTTGGTAAATTTTTATCTGCGATGGTTATGCCAAATATTGGTGCACTGATTGCCTTTGGTTTTCTGGCTGCTTTCTTTAACGGAAGCGGCTGGATTCCACACGAAGGCTTCGCAACCATCTTTTCTGCTATGCTTACATATCTTATTCCGATTCTCATCGCCTCCTCCGGCGGTAAAATGATCGGCGGCGACCGGGGTCGTGTTGTCGGTGCCATCGCTGTGGTCGGCGCCATCATGAGCAATACTGAAATCAGCATGCTGATGGCTGCCATGGTAATGGGTCCTCTCGGCGGTTTTATCATCAAAAAATTTGATGAGCTGATGGATGGTCATATGCCTGCAGGCTTTGAGATGCTTATCAACAACTTCTCCGTCGGCATTATCGGTATGCTTCTGGCAATGTTCGGATATGTTGCCGTAGGTCCGGTTATGACTGCCATCCTTACGGTTCTTTCCGCCGGAGTTGCTTTCCTGGTAAAACACAGCCTTCTTCCTCTGGTTGCCATCTTTATTGAACCTGCAAAGGTTTTATTCTTAAACAACGCAATCAACCACGGTATTTTTACCCCTCTGGCAACCGCACAGGCTGCAGATACCGGACGCTCCATCATGTATATGCTCGAAGCCAATCCGGGACCGGGACTTGGTGTCCTTCTCGCCTATATGTTCTTCTGTAAAGACAAAGAAACAAAGGATTCCGCTCCGGGTGCGGTAATCATCCACTTACTGGGTGGTATTCACGAGATTTATTTCCCGTATATCCTTATGAATCCTGCAGTTATCATTGCTCCGATTCTTGGTAATATCGCGGCAATCTTCTGGTTCAATCTGACCGGATGTGGTCTTGTGGGACCGGCTTCTCCGGGTTCCATCATCGCTTTCCTCATGATGGCTCCGGGCTCCAAGATTCTCTTTATCATCATCGGTGTGGTTCTCTCAGCGGCAATCTCCTGCGCAGTCGCATCTCCGATTGTCCGCATGGCCGGTAATAAGAGCCTTGAAGACGCACAGGCTGAAGTTGCAGCCAGAAAAGCACAGTCCAAGGGCCAGACAGTTCCGGGAACAGTCAGCAATGCCGGTGAAATCAAAAAAAACGTTTTTGCCTGCGATGCAGGTATGGGTTCTTCTGCCATGGGAGCAACCAAATTCCGCAACCGCATCAAAGCGGTACGTCCGGAAATCATTGTAACAAACACCTCTGTAGATAACATTCCTGCCGACTGTGACATTGCAGTTGTCCAGAATACTCTGGCAGGACGCGCAAAAAAATCCGCTCCACAAGCCCAGATTATTACCATCGGCAACTTCCTTGCCGACCCTGCTCTGGATGCACTTTACATTCAGTTAAACACCGGCGACGAACCGGCACCGGCTCCAGGTGAAAATACAGACATTGTTATTCCTGATTTACCAAAAAAACCTTCTGTAATCGTAAAAGAAGGAATCCGCTTAAATCTTTCTCCTGTTACCAAAGAAGATGCCATTCAGGCTGCCGGAGATCTTTTAAAGGACCTGGGATATGTGGATGAAACTTATGTGGCAGCCATGCAGGAACGTGAAAAAATCGTTTCCACTTACATGGGTATGGGTGTGGCAATTCCGCACGGAACCACCCAGGCAAAAGACACCGTGAAAAAGACCGGTATCGTACTGCTCCAGTATCCGGAAGGTGTGGATTTCGGCGACGAAAAAGCACAGCTTGTTTTCGGTATTGCCGGAATCGGCGATGAACACCTGGAGCTCCTTGGCAAAATCTGTGCCATGCTGGAAGATGAAAACCTTCTGGAAACCTTAAAAACAACGGGTGATGTTGACTGGGTTCTGGAACAGCTTTCCTAATCCTGTTCATACATTTTCCATACATAAGTCTTTACCTAAAAAAGAGAAGGCGCCGCAGCTCAGATTGGCTTCGGCGCCTCCTTCTTTATATATATTATAATTTAATCATACGATATCCCACGCCCACGTGAGTCTGTATATACTGAACCCCATCTTTATTTTTATCCAGCTTCTTTCGAAGGGTTGCCATAAACACCCGAAGAGATGCCACATCATTTTCCCAGCTGTGCCCCCAGATATTCTGCGTAATAAAGGTATGCGTCAGCACCTTACCGGCATTTTTTGAAAGCAGACAAAGGAGCTTATATTCAATCGGTGTCAGATGCAGCTCTTTTTCATCCAGCCATGCACAGCCCGCCGAAAAATCCACCTTCAGGCTGCCGTTGATAAAAACAGCAGAACTCATCTGTCCGCATAAGGTGGCTGCCAGCCGCCTCTCCGTCACGCGGATTCTTGCCATCAGCTCCTCCACAGAAAAAGGCTTGGTCAGATAATCATCTGCTCCTGCATCCAGAGCCTCCACCTTATCCTTGTCCTCACTTCTTGCACTGATGATGATAATCGGGACATTGGACCAGGTTCGAATCTTGCGGATGACTTCTATCCCGTCTGCATCCGGAAGGCCCAAATCCAGAAGAATAATATCCGGATTATGGGAAGATGCCTCCAACACCGCCGTCTCTGCATTCACAGCAGTCAGATAACGGTAATCATGAGCTCTCAGAGTCGTAACCATCAGGTTTTGTACTGATTTGTCATCCTCCACTACCAAAATCAATGTTTTATTCATGTAAATCTACCTCCCCTGTGGGTAATGTAAATGTGAATACCGCACCATGCGGCGTATTGTCGGAAAGCTCCAGAGTTCCGCCGTGCGCCTCCACAATGGAGCGGCACAAATGAAGTCCCAGTCCAAGGCTCCTCCGGCTGTCCGCAATACTTTTTGCGCCGCTGTAAAACATATCAAATACCATCGGTTTCATCTCATCCGGAATGCCGGGTCCGTTATCCGCAATACAAACCTCCGCCATACCCGGTAATCCTTTTGTCGTTATTACAATCTCCGAGCCTTTTTGCGTGTACTTAATCGCATTATCCACAATATTAATAATCACCTGAATAATCAGCCGTGGATCGGCTTTCACCAGAATAATGTCGTCCGTCGGAGAAAATCGAATCACGTGCTCTATTCTTTTTCTGCTGATATGCTCCAGTGCCTCTGTAATAATTTCATCGAGAAGCTCCGTAGCCACCGTGATATTCAGTCTTCCATCCTCAATTTTTGTGACGGAAAGCAGGTTTTCCACCAGATTAATCAGCCACATGGAATCATCGTAAATATCCCAGTAGAGCTCCCTTTTTGTTTCCTCATCAAATTTTTCGCCATTGGCAAGCAGATTACTGGAATTACCCGATATGGATGTCAGCGGTGTGCGGAGATCGTGAGAAATCGAGCGAAGCAAATCGGCACGAAGCTGCTCCTTTTGTGCTGCCATTTCCGCCTGTGCCGTCTCCTCGGTCTGCTTTTTTAACCGCATAGCGAGAGAACTGGTCAGAAAGGCGGCTACCAGCATAGTAATAAATGTAACGGGATAATCCTTTTCATAAGCAAAAAAGGTATATCTCGGCTCCGTAAAAAGAAAATTAAACACAAAAACACTGACAATGGAGGACACCATACTGTAAACCTGTCTGGTGGTGATTACTGCCGTAATAAGCACCCCGAGAATATATACCATAATAATATTTGATTCACTGAGTCCCACTTTCCAGAACCCGTATCCAATCAACGAGGCAATTCCAATCAATGCAGCGGTTTTAATAATATCCTTTCCGTGTATCCGCTCTGCGTTTGTCTCACCCGTTTTTTGGGTTTTTGGTGCCCCCTCCGGCGTTTTCATTATTTCCACCTCCGATTATCTAAATATGGAAGCATTTTTGTATATCTTTATAATTACCCAGAACAAGAAGCGCTTCTCCCCGCTCAAACCGGGTATCCGGCGTAATGGTCAGTCCCATTTTTCCTTCTCTTTTGATGGCCATGATGTTAATGTTGTATTTCTTTCGGATATTTATTTCTCCGACAGAATGTCCAATCCAGTTTTCCGGCACTTCAATCTCACAAATCGCATACTCATCATTTAATTCTATGTAGTCGAAAATATGGTCGGAGCTGTAGCGGATTGCGGTCCAGGTTGCAAGCTGTTTCTCCGGATATACAATCTCATCTGCTCCGTTTCGCAGCAGAAACTTGGCCTGCACATCCCTTGCCGCCCTGGATACTACCATCTTGGCTCCAAGCTCCTTCAGCAGCGATGTAGTCTCCAGAGAGCCCTGAAAATCATTGCCGATGGCAACAATACATACGTCGTAATTCCCCACACCCAGGGAACGGAGAAATGCCTCGTTCATGCTGTCGCCAATCTGTGCGTTGGTGACATAAGGGAGAACTTCTTCCACCTTTTCTTCATCTTTATCTATGGCCATAACCTCATGATTCAGTTCATGAAGCTTCCTGGCAATATGTTTTCCAAATCTTCCTAATCCTATCAGTAAAATTGATTTCATTATAATACGCTCCTCTTTTTTTATCCAACAGTTATTTTTTCTTTCGGAAGTTTTGACATCTTCCGCTGCCCGCCGGAAAAAGCCGCAAAGACAAGGGTCAGTCCTCCGACTCGTCCCATAAACATAAGCCCGATTAAAATCAGCCTTGAAATCAGCCCGACCCCCGGTGTGATTCCCAGGGTCAGCCCCACCGTTCCGATGGCCGATGCCGTCTCAAAAAGGCAGGTTAGAACCGGCAGTCCTTCAATACAGCTTATGATAATTCCCCCGGTCATAAACAGCATCAGATACATCAGAAGAATCGCTGACGCATATTTTATAACACTGTCATCAATTCTTCTTCCACAGCATTCGGTATCCTCTTTTCGCTGAAAAACCGCCAGCAGCGTCATAAACAAAACCGCCACCGTCGTGGTTTTCATGCCTCCTGCCGTAGAGCCCGGCGAGCCTCCGATGAGCATCAGAAGAATAATGATGGTCTGCCCCGCCTCTCCGAACAGATTCAAATCCACTGTATTAAACCCTGCCGTTCGTGGCGTCACCGCCTGAAATAACGCAGACCAGAGCTTCTGCGGCAAAGTCATACCGCCAAAGCTTTCCCGGCCAAACTCACCAAAAAAGAAAAACAGAAACGGAAAAACAATGAGTATCACTGTTGTCATAAGAATCACTTTACTTTGCATCCGGTATCTGTGAAAATGTATTTTGTGACATACCACATCATTCCAGGTAAGAAATCCGATACCGCCGACAATAATCAGCCCGATAATCACCGCATTGATTACGCCATTGCCGTAATAAGCAGTCAGAGAAGAAAACGGCGCTCTTTTTCCCATCAAATCAAATCCCGCATTACAAAATGCCGAGATGGAATGAAATACGGAATACCACAGCCCTTTTAAAGCCCCGAAGTCCCGGCAGAAAACCGGGAACATCAGAATAGCCCCGGTCAGTTCAATCAGAATCGTGGTCTTAAGGATAAATCCGGTCATCCGGACAATGCCTCCCACATTGGGAGCCGAAATAGCCTCCTGCATGGTTCTTCTTTGCATCAGTCCAATCTTTCTTCCGGAAATGGATGCTATGGCTACGGCAATGGTAACGACGCCCATTCCCCCAATCTGTATCAGAACCAGAATTACCGCCTGTCCGAACCCCGACCAGAAAGTCGCCGTATCATGGACAACCAGCCCCGTCACACACACTGCCGAGGTGGCAGTAAACAGGGCATCTATGAAAGAGGTCACATGCCCTCCCTTCGAAGAAATAGGAAGCATCAGAAGCAAGCTCCCTGATAATATCACAAGCAAAAAACCGATACTGATAATCTGAAAAGATGTCAGATGTTTTTTTCTTAAATTCAGTTGTTTCATCTTGTCTCCCTTCGATTTTCTTTATATCTCTTTATATCATCTTAATTATTCCTTCTTTTGTTTAAAGTTTGTATAAGGAAATACCTTTTTGTATTAAGAAACTATAAAGAAATCTGTGTTCCCCTGGGGAGTGTTCTACTTGACAGGAAACAGAGCATTTTTCTGTCAAATAAAAAAACCATCTGAAGTCATCCTTTATGGGGACGGCCTCAGATGGCTCTGATTTCATCTCGGAGCAAGAACGCCGGGGCGTTCCTGAATATGAGAACCTGTTCTTTATCCTGTGAATAAAGACAGATATACGAAAATCATAAACCGGAAATAATTATTCTGCTTTTCCAACAGAACCAAAGATTTCCATTTTTTCTTTTACTTTTGCTTTGATTGCTTCTGTTCCAGGAGCCAGTAATTTACGAGGGTCAAATCCTTTGCCCTGAAGATCTTTGCCTTCCTCGATATATTTACGTGTTGCTTCTGCGAATACAAGCTGACATTCTGTATTTACGTTAATTTTGGAAACGCCCAGAGAGATTGCTTTTTTAATCTGGTCTTCCGGAATACCTGTACCACCGTGTAATACGAGAGGCATATCTCCGGTCAGCTTCTGAATGTCATCTAATACGTCAAACTGAAGTCCCTGCCAGTTTTCCGGATATTTTCCGTGAATGTTACCGATACCTGCTGCCAGCATGGAGATACCCAGGTCAGCAATCTTTTTACATTCTTCAGGGTCTGCACATTCGCCCATTCCGACAACACCGTCTTCTTCTCCGCCGATGGAACCAACTTCTGCTTCGATGGACATTCCTTTTTCGTTACAGATGCCTACGAGCTCTGTTGTTTTTGCAACGTTCTCATCGAATGGAAGAGAGGAGCCGTCAAACATGATGCTGGAGAATCCGGCTTCGATACATTTTTTAGCTCCTTCGTAGGAACCGTGGTCAAGGTGAAGTGCTACAGGAACTGTGATGTTTAATTCTTCAAGCATACCGTTTACCATACCAACGATAGTCTTGTAACCTGCCATATACTTGCCGGCACCTTCAGATACTGCAAGGATAACAGGGGATTTACATTCTTCTGCTGTAAGAAGGATAGCCTTTGTCCACTCCAGATTGTTGATGTTAAACGCACCTACTGCATAGTGGCCTGCTTTTGCCTTCTGCATCATTTCTTTTGCTGATACTAAAGCCATAATAAATAACCTCCAAAATATATTTTACTGTTTGCACAGTTTGTCGATGATATTTTCATCGCCCTAAGTTATACCGTATTATTATAAACCCTTCTATTTAAAAAATAAAGAGTAATTTATTTGAATTCCAGTCCATATTTCTCAATCAGCTCTGCTCTTGCCGCCATATACAGTTCATTCTGCTTTTCCGCAACAAGATGCTGACGAATCTGTTCAGCCACGACTTCAAACGGAGCGGTTCCTTCTTCGGAAAGCTCGTCCACACGAATCAGATGATAACCGAAGCTTGTCTGTACCGGTCCCATGACTTCGCCAACTTTTCCGTTAAATACAGCCTCATCAAATTCTTTTACCATCTGTCCTCTTCCGAAGGTTCCCAGGTCTCCGCCTTTGGCTCCGGACGGGCAGGAAGAGTTTTCTTTTGCTGCGTCCTCAAATGTCACCTTACCCGCAAGGATATCATTTAAAATACGCAGTGCTTCTTCCTCGGAAGGTGTCAGAATGTGTTTGGCTCTCGCCTGTGCTCCCTGCTGAAACAGCTCCTGATGCTCTTCATAATATGCTTTGCATTCCTCTTCGGAAGCGGTCACATCCTTTACAAGCTGTGTCAGCGCATACTGGCTTAAAAGCTCTCTTTTGGTTCCCTCTAAAATCTCAAGAAACTCTGCAGTTTTATCGTATCCTTTTTCTTCTCCCATTTTTTCAAATAAGAAGTAATTTGCATACTGTGTCAGTGCCTGGTGTCTTCCCTCCGGGGTCTGAACGAACTGCTGCTGTTCCTGTGGAACTCTTGCCACAAATGCATTGAATTCCGCTTCGGTAATCTCACGGCCCGCAGCCACTGCAATAATTTTTTCTTCCATAGTATCCTCCTGAAAAATGTGTTTTATCTTTCCGGTATCCGCCTCATCCACAGTGAACTTCCGGCCCGGAGCTTTTTTGAAAAATGTCACCGCTTCATTATAATATATGGACAGGAAAAATCAATTCGCATTTTGCCTAAAAGTCAGCCCGAAGAAGCCTAAATTCTTATACTATCTCTTTCTTTTCTTTCGGAAATCATGTATAATATTTATATCTGTAAAGACGTTCAGAGGGCATTTCAAGAACGCCTCAGCGTTCTTGCTGCGAGATGCGCGTCATGCGTTAGCATGACAAATTTCAAATGCGCATCTCTACAATCCTAAAGCAACGGCTCTATTCTAACACAAGCTCATTTATTACGCAAATCATTTGTTTTTAAGAAAAAACAGAGGAATTACTCCCTCTGTTCAGACTGTAGACAAAGTCCCGGCAAAAGCCGGGCTTTTCTACATTTATGGCCGTTTTTCTGGTATAATAGAAAT
>JALEIY010000210.1 GCA_022769785.1 Eubacterium sp. | reverse complement strand
ACCTACCAGGACCATCCGGAAGATATGAAAAAAGCAGGCATTGAATATGCCGCACAGCAGATTCAGGATTTAAAGGAACATCAGGTGGATGGCATTCACATTTATACCATGAACCATGCGGATACCGCCAAAAGCATCTGCAGACTGACCGGATTATAAAAAACACTTTTAAACTAAAAAACATCCTGCAAAAGAAAGGAGTGACCAAATGGAAAATAATCCAAATAACAAAAAACTGTCCAAAATCATTGTGCTGCTTCTGGGTATCATCGTTGTACTACTTCTGGCTTTCGCCTTTCTTCTCGGAAAAATGTCCGGACAGAAAGATGCTGCTCCGTCCTCCAAAACAGAGGCAGAAAAAAGCATCACCGAAACTACCACTGCGGAAGAAATTGCCACAACCGAAGCCGTTTCGGATATCCAGCCGAAAGGACCTCTTTCCGAGAACACGATACGTTCTTCGTATATTGTTCTTAACGGGAATAAACTTTACTGGTGTTTTGATAACACGGTCTGCGTTGCTGACACACAAGCTTCCGGCGCACTTTCTGACTGTCAATCCCTGGGAACTATGACAAAGGATGTCTCATCCATTGCTCTCACAGATTCCCAACTTTATATCAACAGCAAGGATGGGCTGTATCGGGCAGATACCGGCAGTTTTTCGGGAAATGACCTGTTATCCTCTGCTGCCCGTCTCATTGATGTAGAATACATTGCGGATTTTTGTGTGACAGAGGATGCAATCTATTACAGCAGAGCCAACAAGCTCTATCAGACAGACCTTAACGGACAAAACGAAAACGAGATTCTCTCCGGAATTAAAGACTTTTTCGTATCCGGAAAAGAGATTTACTATCTGTCCACAGGCGGAGTATTACATAAAAAAGAAATCGGAACCTCAATGGATGAGATTTTGCTGGAAACAGAAGGAGCCGAAAAGATGCTTCTTCAGGGAAATGACATTTATCTGAAAGGTACTTCTTTGCAGCTCTACCATACGGACAGCAAAAATGAAGAAAACCTTTCTCTGCCATACAGCCCGGATTTGAGCCACTCCGTTCTGGCTACTGACGATTTTATATTATACAAAACAAAGGCAGGAAACTATGCCCGGTATTATCCGGATACCCAGGAAAAGGAAATCTATGATTACGCATTTTTTGAGGAGCGTCCTTATTCCGTGACCTCCGGAAATTACCACTACTACTGTTTCCGCAATACACAGGTAACCATCGTAAATCTGGACACTCTGGAATACGAGCACTTTGACGCCGAAAAATCCAGCAGCACAACCAGCAAACCAGCCAGCACAGAAACCAGTAAAACAGACGGAAGTACATCCAGCAAGACATCCGGCAAGACATCCGGATATAACATCGCTGCCAATCTGCAGTGTCGTATTACTGACGGTCTCGGTCTGGTCGAGTCTGATTATTTTTCTCTGGTATTTCCTTATGACGACTTTGCCAACAACCGGTGGGTGATTGAGCCAATCGATAACAACACCATAGCATTTTATTATGACAAAGCAAAGGATTCCGACTATGGCGGATGGATTTTCTCTATTTCAGCATATGACTGGGGAGACAATTCTTACAGTGAGCTCCCGGATTACACCATCGCAGACACATCTTCAGAGAAAAAATACATTGCCATATTCCCAACAGATGTGCAATTCGATTACTCGGATTCCACCCAGGCAAAAGAATACGGACGAATGTTGGAATTCGCCCGTAATATTGACAACAAAAAGGACTCAAATCCTTTTAGTGCAAGATAATAATCTGAAACTGTTATCAGATGTTTATTTGGATTCCGCCGGGACTTCTTCCTGGCGGATTTCTTTTGTGCGGATTTCTTCACAGATAGCATTGATAAACTCTGCCAGGGTTTTTTGTCCCTCGTCTCCCGCAAAGCGGCTTCTTACAGATACCAGGTTCTCCTCCTGCTCTTTTGCTCCCACAACAAGCATATACGGAAGCTTAGCAAGACGTGCCTCACGAATCTTATAACCGATTTTTTCAGAACGGTTGTCTACGGTACTTAAGATACCATTTTTCTTTAACTCTTTATTTACCGCTTCTGCGTAATCAATGTATTTCTCGGAAATCGGCAGCACACGAACCTGTTCCGGACAGAGCCATGTCGGGAATTTGCCTGCGTATTTTTCAATCAGCCATGCCAACGTTCTCTCATAGCATCCCATGGAAGTTCTGTGAATAACGTAAGGACGCTGTTTTTCTCCATTCTGGTCAATGTAATACATATCAAACTGTTCCGCGATGGCACAGTCAAGCTGAATTGTAATCATGGTATCCTCTTTACCGTATACATTCTTTGCCTGAATATCAATCTTCGGGCCGTAGAAAGCAGCTTCTCCGTCAGCTTCTGTAAATTTCACGCCGGATTCCACCAAAATCTTACGAATCTGACCCTGTGTGCTTTCCCAGTATTCATCATCTCCCAGATATTTCTCCTTGTTTGCCGGGTCCCATTTGGAAAGACGGTAAGTAACATCATCTTCCACACCCAGAGTTTTCAGACAGTACTGTGCCAGTTCCAGACAGGCTTTCAGTTCTTCATTGGCCTGATCCGGACGGATAACCAGATGTCCCTCAGAAATGGTGAACTGACGAACACGGGTCAGTCCATGCATTTCTCCGGAATCCTCGTTTCGGAATAAGGTAGATGTCTCACTCATACGATACGGCAGGTCACGGTAGGATTTCTGTGTATTTTTATAGCAGTAATACTGGAATGGACAGGTCATTGGGCGAAGCGCCAGAACCTCCTTGTCGTTTTCCTCATCTCCCAGTACGAACATTCCTTCTTTGTAATGATCCCAGTGTCCGGAAATCTTATAAAGGTCACTCTTTGCCATCAGCGGCGTTTTTGTTCTCACATAACCCCATTCATTGTCTTCCAGGTCTTCAATCCATCTTTGCAGAGTCTGAATCATTTTTGCGCCCTTCGGCAGCATCAGCGGCAGGCCCTGTCCAACCACATCAACCGTTGTAAACAGCTCCATTTCCCGTCCGAGACGGTTGTGGTCGCGCAGCTTAATCTCTTCTAAATATTTCAGACGCTCTTCCAGATCTGCTTTTTTCGTATAAGCAGTTCCGTAAATACGGGTGAGCATTTTGTTCTTTTCATTGCCTCTCCAGTAAGCACCGGAAGAAGAGGTCAGCTTAAATGCCTTGATGTTTTTCAGGTTCATGAGATGAGGGCCGGCACAAAGGTCCGTGAAATCTCCCTGTTTATAGAAGCTGATAACGGCATCCTCCGGCAAATCTTCAATCAGCTCCACTTTGTAAGGCTCATCCTTTTCCTTCATAAATGCAATGGCTTCCTCTCTCGGAAGTTCAAAACGTTCGATGGTAGGATTTTCCTTAATGACCTTCTTCATTTCCTTTTCAATGGCATCCAGGTCCTCTCTTGTAAGCGGCGGCATATCAAAATCATAATAAAAGCCTTCTTCAATGGCCGGTCCGATGGCAATCTTTGCTTCCGGATAGAGACGTTTTACTGCCTGTGCAAGAACATGAGACGCTGTGTGGCGAAATGCCAGCTTTCCTTTTTCATCCTGGAAGGTCAGGATGTTTAACTCACAGTCTTCGGAAACAACAGTCCGTAAATCCACAACCTCACCGTTTACTTCACCGGCACAGGCATTTCTTGCCAGACCTTCGCTGATATCTTTTGCGATATCCAGTACGGACATCGGCTGTTCATACTGTTTTTCTGAACCGTCTTTTAATCGAATAATCATGTCTTTTTTCCTCTCTTTACTATAATTTATGGTTTTTAGTATCTTATCCGGCTGTGGGATATTGAAATTCCCCGCAGCGGTTTCTTACTTATTCCTTCGGATAGAAAAAGGAGCTTTCCTGTTTTTCTTTTCCGAAAAGATTGTTATACTCCAGAAGGTGGTACTCATGAAGTTTCTCGTAATACGGAGATGTTTTATCATCATTTTCATAAAATTTCCCGTCACTGCCCCAGTACCCGATGGCATTAATGGCCGGAATATCCTCCCGAAGCTCTGTCAAAAACTGCAGATAACCGGTTTTTTCCATGCCGGTCACTTCTGCCAGATAGGTTGTCAGGTAATTATTACTGGTCCGTTCCACGGTCTGTTCCGGAATATCATAATTGGCCCAGATTAAAAACGGCACCTTATAAAGCTTTTGCAGCTCCTCACCCTCCAGATTCTCGATATCAGTACCCAGAAGCTGGTTGTAAAAGCTTTCATCCAAATCCGGCTGATGGTCCCCGAAGAAAACAATCACCGTCGGTTCCTCCACCTTCTCAAAATACTGTATAAGATATTTGAGTGCCTCATCGGACATTTTAACCATATTCAGATACTGCCTGACTTTTGAATAATATTTAAAGGTTCCTTCCAGCTGAATTTCATTTCCTGTTTCGTAGGTGCTGCCGTCATAGCTGCCGTGATTTTGCATGGTCACATTAAACAGATAAAACGGGTCATCAAATCCGCCGGCTTTCGCTTTCTCATAAAGAGAAATGATTTTCCGGTAATCCTCATAGTCCGTAATATGATAATTCACCGTATCCGTAAATACGGAAAAATCATCGGAGCAGTAAAAACGGTCGAAGCCCATGAGGGGATAAATCTTATAACGGCTGTATCCTGTTTTATAGTACGGATGCAGCGCAAGGGCCGGACTGTAACCCTGACTTTTCAGTGTGTGCGTAAGTCCTGCCGTTTTATCCCGCAGGAAAAGCTGATACGGTACCGAATTATCCGGCAGAAATGCCAGCGTATTTCCTGTCAGAAATTCAAACTCCGAGTTGGCGGTATTTCCTCCAAATACAGAGGTATAGGTATAGCCTTTTATGGTGTTCTCTTTCAGACTCCGGAAATACGGCATATAATCCTTCGTGGTTTCCAGATTGCCGACGGTTTTCAAATCCGCAAAGGATTCGTTCATAACGACAATAATATTCGGCCTTTTATCCGGTGTCGTTTCACTCTGTGAGGTCCCGGACCCCGTTGTCTCATATTTTTCTGTAATCTCCCTGACCGCATTTTCAGAATATCCCTCCGGCTCTTTTACATGGAGATACCCAAAGGTTCGCACCGTTGTTAAAAGAGTACCGTAATATCTGTATTTGTACTGGGGATGATACACCCGGAAATCCACGCCGATGCTGTTTAAATAATCACTGAAAACATATACCTGCGTAAAACATCCACATACCGCTATACAGGCTGCAAAAAATGCGGTTCTCCCTTTCCAGCCAAACAATTTCTCTTTTTTGAGCTTAAGCAGCAGAGCCACCAGAACAAGCGTGAGCATAAAAAACTCCGCTGTGTCCACATCAATCTGTATCCGGTATGTATTTGCCACGGATACCGCTGTCAGAAATGAGTAAATGTCCGAAGCAATAAAGGACATTCCCCGAAAAAGGGTCAGCTCATAATTCATAATCCCAAAGCCTGCCGTCAGCAGTATCATGCCGATGGATGCATTTCTGATGCTGTTAAAAATCAGCAGAAGGAGCAGATAAATTACATAATAAATGAGCAAATCAAGCAGCAGATACAATGGCGGTATGTCGAATACCGGCACCCAAAACTGCATATCGTTGTAAAACTCCAGCCATAAAAAAGCGACAAATGGGGTAAGCAGTCCGACTGCCCAGGTAAGCCTCCGGTTTATCTGCGGACGAAGCTTCACCTTTTTTACTGTAAAGAATACGAGGATAACCCAGAGACCTCCGCAAATGGTCAGGGAATCTGCATAAAACCGGTTAAAAAAGTTGGCGGCAGTCGGGTCATAATATAAATCCGGCTGTGCAAGAAAAGCAAAAACCAGCAGTATCTCCAGAAAAAGCAGAAAGTTTCTTCCGGATTTCCCTTTTAAAAACTTCCGTACTCCCAGACTTTTTTTCTTCTTATTATCCATTAAAATTTGCCTTTCTAAAAAGAAAACGTCCCAACTCCACAGGAAAATCCATGCGGAGCAGGGACGAATAAAATCGCGGTTCCACCCTGCTTATCTGTATCAAAAACAGATCAGCTCATTACTGACGATAACGGTGTCGGCCGTATCCGATTAAGGATCTCTCCAAGGTGGTCTTCCGTAAAACGGTTCTTAAGATGCTTCCAGCCATGGCATCTCTCTCTGGCAGAACCGATAAAACGTACTGTCCTCTTCCACGAGTTTGCATTTTTAAAAAAAACTTATTTAACTATACCACATTTAAATCGAAAGTCAAGTGTGAGAAAAAACTTCATTTTTATTTCACAGTTACCCGGCAGACTGCCTTTTTCTTCCCACTCTTTACAGTTATCTTCGCCGTTCCTTTCTTTTTTCCTGTCACAATGCCCTTTGTTGTTATTGTAGCCACCTTTTTATTGGAACTGGTTAGCGTAATTTTATCTGTACTTGTTACCGGATTCACCAAAATAAGCAGTTTCACCTTGCTTCCCCGTTTCAGACTGAGTCTGGTCGCAGATAACTTCAAACTGCTCGTAGAAACTTTTTTCTTTACGGTCACTTTGCATTTTGCCCGGATTCCGCTTTTGAGCGTTACGGTAATCACTGCTTTTCCGGTTTTTTTCGCTGTCAGCTTACCCGTTGCCGAACTAACAGAGACCACTTTGGGATTACTGGAGCTATAGGATTTTACACCGTCTCCTTTTTGCTTTTGCACAACTTTCAACGCACTGGTTGATTTACGAAGCTGCAATGGAAGTGAGGTCATGCTGAGCTTTATATACGGTTTCAGTTTGGCAACTGCCAACGCCTGCTTATAACTGCAGACTGTACAGCTTCTGCTTTTTTGTCCCTGCTGCAGTGCCGTGGAAGCTTTCGTTGTTGTCCATCCGGTAAATTTATGACCAGTTGCCGGGATAACCTGCTGTTTGGTAAAGATTTCTCCGCAAACCTTACAGTGACTGCCCTCGGTCAGGCCACTCTTGATACAGGTCGGTGCCACCGCTTCGTCCGTTTCTGCCGTATGACTCGCCGGAATGACTTCCTGTTTTTTGATAATCCCTCCGCAGACCTTACAGTGACTTCCTTCGGTAAGACCGCTCTCGATACAGGTCGGTTCTACCGCTTCGTCCGTTTCTGCCGTATGGCCGGTAGCTTTCACTTCTTCCTGTTTTGTCAGAATCTCTCCACAAACCTTGCAGTGACTTCCCTCGGTCAGACCCGCCTTAGTGCAGGTCGGTGCCACCGCTTCGTCTGTTTCCGCCGTATGGCCGGTGGCCGGAATCGTGGTTTTTATTCTGCTTAGTTCCTCGTAACATTGACTGCAATATACTACCGTTTCATAAGAGCCGGCAACGCTGCATGCTGGTTCTGTACGGTTTTCCGTAACTGCGTCGGCTACCGTGTGATTTCCGGTACCGCATCCGGTAACACTGTAGTCTGTGGTTCCCATCGGGAAAGACTCATGAAAAGCTTCCGTTTCATAGTCCTCATAGCGCACATGATTTTCAAAATTCGCTGGGCATTTGAGGAAATACCGATAGGTAGTGCGGCCTGCATCCCAGGTGGAATCCAGGTTATAATACTTGCCTCCCACTTTTACGATATTCCAGCCGTGGGCTCCGCCGTTCCCGGTTCCCGCAATCAATCGGGCATCCACACCGCTTTCCAGCGCCAGGCGGTAGAAAAGGAGAGCATAGCCCTGACAGACGGAAGTCTTATTTATCATGGCCGCATAGGCCGTATATTGCAGAGTATAAGTTGCATCATCTAAATGATCATAGTCATAGGTGACGTTTTCACATAGGTAATCATAAATTATTTTTGTTTTTGCGTAGCTGCTTTTTGTGTTATCAAGCAGTCCTTTCTGCGAAAGGACGGAGGCGACTGCCTCATCCAGTTCTTCTTCCTGCTCCGGTGTCGTATACCAGGTAATCGTAAAAGTGCAGGTAATATAATAGATACCGCTTCTGATGTATCCGCTGCGGCTCAAATTATATCCACCCCACTGCCATTTGAGAGAATCCCCCTCCTTAGGCTGTCCGGTATGTGCCATGGCTTCTGTCCAGATTTCTCTCGAAACGTTTGGATAATCGCTTCTCTCCGTGGCAAAGTAAACAACCGCGGTTTCCATCCGCTCCTTCATCTGCTCCCGGAGAAGTTCTGCGGCTTCTGAAGGATTCCCATATTCCGGCTCGGAATAAAGGGCAATTCCACCGTCTTGCGGCGTAATAAGGTCATCTTCACTGATAACATCCTCGTAAAGCGGATTAATCCGGGTTTCCGTCACCGTTTCAAGCGGCACAGCTTCTGCGGCATTTACCAAAAGGGGCTGCATGCCCAAGGGCAAGAGTTTTTGTGGCATGAAAAATACACCCAGACAGATAACGACAGACATTATCCACAGCTTTGATTTGTTCAGACTTCTCATAGACCCTCTCCTTTCTACACTCATTTAACCCCATTATACCACACATCTGAGTTATTTTTCAAAAGGCTCCTTTGCTGAAAAAATAGGCGGCAAGCTGTGCTCTTCCGGAAAAACGTTCCATTTCCAGAAGCTTTGCGGCTTCCTCCCGGGTACAAAGGCAGGGTTCTATCCATTCATCCGCTTCGGTATGGTCAGACAAAGTGCCGTTTACTTCGGCAAATACCACCCAGGCTGAGGAATCGCTTAAATCCGGAGAGGCATAGGATGGGGAAAGAATGCTGTGAATCTTTACCAGTTCCAGTCCGGTCTCCTCATAAAGTTCCCGGCGGGCACATTCCTCCACCGTCTCTCCTTCGTCGATATGCCCGGCAGGCATATTGTAGACAAAATGATTCACACCCATGCGAAATTCCCGGCACAACAGCAGCCGGTCTTCCTGACAGCCGATGATAACAACGCCGGAAACGCTTTCTCCAAGCTGGGTTGGATTGTCATAATCAAAATTGCTGACGGTCTCGTATATTTTTTCACCGCCTTCTGTATTGGTATAATTTAATGTATAATTTTTCAGAAACCGGGTATCCCGGGTTTTTTTCATGGAATTCAGTACAGGTATTTTTTTCATAATGCTCCTTTTCGGGTATCGTATCATTTATTTATTACCCACCTCTTAGCGCTCTGCGTGCTTGAAGCGGTGGACTTTTTCTGAAATGTTGAAAAAAGCCGGCTTCCTCGAAGACCCGATTCCGCCGGCTTTTATGCATTAATCTAACAGTTCTTTTAAGATTTGATTTACCATGGCAGGGTCTGCTTTTCCCTTCATCGCTCTCATGGTCTGTCCCACGAAGAAGCCCATGGCTTTTTTCTTTCCAGCCTTATAATCCTCAACAGATTTCGGGTTGTTTTCCACGATTTCCTCGATGACTTTTCGAAGTGCGCCTTCGTCATTGACGGTCTTAAGTCCATTTTCTTCCACGTATTTTTCCGGGTCTGCATCTTCTTTAAAGATGGCTTCAAATACTTTTCTTGCCACCTTTCGGTTGATGGCTCCGGCTTCAATCATGCGAATCATCTGGACCAGATTCTTCGGACTGAAGGTAAGGTCTGCGGCTTCCATCTCATTTTCTTTTAAGAGACGCATGGTTTCTCCCATCAGCCAGTTGGAAACCTCCTTCGGTGCAGCTCCGAGTGCGATACACTCTTCAAAAATATCTGTGAGTTTCTTATCGGAGGTAAGAATATCAATGTCGTATTCCGGCAGACCGTATTCTTCTTTGTAACGGGCCTGCTTCTCATCCCGGAATTCCGGCTGTCTCTGACGGATTTCTTCCAGCCATTCCTCGGAAATCACCACCGGAACCAGATCCGGCTCCGGGAAGTAACGGTAATCCTGTGCATCCTCTTTGGAGCGCATTGGATAAGAATACTCTTTATCATCATCCCAGCGACGGGTTTCCTGAATCACAGGCTTTCCTTCTTCAATCAAATCAATCTGACGTTCCCGCTCTCCTTCAATTGCTCTGGCGATGGCACTGAAGGAATTGAGGTTTTTCATCTCCGTACGGATACCGAACTCTTCGGCTCCCACCTCACGGATGGAAAGATTCACATCGGCACGCATGGAGCCTTCCTGCAGCTTACAGTCAGATGCTCCCAGATACTGAATAATCATACGAAGCTTTTCCAGATAAGCAATTACCTCTTCGGCAGAGCGCATATCCGGCTCAGAAACAATCTCAATCAGCGGAACACCGCTTCGGTTAAAATCTACCAGAGAATTACCGGTGGACGGGTCATGTACCAGCTTTCCGGCATCCTCTTCCATATGAATCTCGTGGATTCCGATGCTTTTTTTCCGTCCGTCCACCTCAATGTCCACATGACCATTGCGGCAGATTGGAAGATAAAGCTGAGAAATCTGGTAATTTTGCGGATTGTCCGGATAGAAATAGTTTTTCCGGTCAAATTTACAATGACGGGTTATGGTACAGTTTGTAGCCAGACCTACTGCCGCCGCATATTCCACAACCTGCTTATTCAGCACAGGAAGAGAACCCGGCATTCCGGTACAGACCGGACAGGTATGGGTATTCG
>JALEIY010000161.1 GCA_022769785.1 Eubacterium sp. | reverse complement strand
AATATTTTTGTGACAACGGTAATCAGCCCTCCTGCTGCCAGAAGAAGCAAGCTCCGATTCCGTTTTCTGTGACCAAAGCACCAGCAAAAACCCGAAAGAATAATAAACGTATAACAAATACTCTGCTGCCAGACATAGCCGGGAGCAGAGGTATACCAGTTTATTTTTTTATCATAAAGGACAACCAGATCCCAAAGGGCATGATACAAAACCATACTGAAAAAGGTAAGCCCGCGAATCAGGTCCAGTCCATAATATCTCTTATGCATTAGAATCCCGATACTGTATCAACGCTCCAACAGTCTGCTCATAATCCTTTGTTACCTTTTCCATCATGTCAGGCAGCCGGTCTGAATATTGTTCAGCCCGAAGCTCTTCTGTCAGTTCATGAACGGATTCAAATAATTGCCGGAATCCAAGATTCTGGCACACACCTTTTATGGTATGCGCGGCCCGAAATGCTTCGGAATAGTTCTCTGCTTCGAGAGAATCACAAAGGAGTCGGTAGCTTCCGTCATCCAGAAACTTAAGGGCAAACTTCTGCACCCGTTCTTCTTTTCTTAACCGTCCCATCACATCTTTAAAGTCGCCCCCGATGGCATTGTAACATTCCTGTATCGTCATTCCTCTTTCTCCTTTGCATAATCCTTATGGAAAAATCTATTCTGGTTTTATAATATATTTATTTATAATAAGTGTAACATAGGGTTTTTTCTATGTCAATGAAATGCCAAAATAGTATGGTTAGGAGTTTCTAACCCGCAAGAAAAGTATCCTTCCAAAATGCGAAATCTCTTATTTTTTTACATTTACTTTAAAATGTATTATGTTATAATGTACAAGAACAATAAATTATTGCATTTTGCACTTGAAATTAACATTTTAGGAAATCACTCAGACCAGTCTTTTGACATCTTAATACAGTGCGCTTTTTCTTTTGCGTTTCCTGTCTGGCTCTGTTTTTTCTTTATTTTCTATTATCTTAATTCTACCCCTTGTTAACAACTGAGATTTCATAATATTGAACCCATATCCGGGATAATTCTGCCGTTTTGGGCGTTCCGGTCATGTGGCTATATATTTGCTTCGTACAGGCTTTACACGGAGGACTATTTCTTATGCACAAATTTATTACTCTGTTTCTCGGACTGACTGCTATCGGGATGTTCGGGCACGGACTCTATAAAGGACGGGGACATCACCGACATCGCCATTTTGGGCACAGCCACGGCGTTTCCGGACTCTCGGCAGATTATTATGCCTATACCTCACACCTGCGGACATGGAGCCCTTCTTTTAAGGCGCTTTTTTCCCTGCTTTGTCTGGTTATGTGCATTGCCATGAATAATATTTACGTTTCTGTCATGGTCATCCTTGCCATGGGATACCTGACAGTGGTAATCGGAGGTCTGGAATTTGATTCTTACCTGTCGATGCTTGCCATTCCTGCTGCGTTTCTCCTCTTCGGAAGTGCCGCAGTAGCGGTCGGCTTTTCCTTAAAACCGGCGGGACAGTATCATTTTCATGTACTAAACCTGTTTTACATTTACTGTTCCAGAGCCTGCCTGTTAAAAGCCGGCAATCTTATTCTGAAAGCCTTTGGTGCAGTAAGCTGCCTGTATATGCTGACACTCACTACTCCGTTGTCAGAGATTATATCCGTACTTCGAAAAGCACATGTTCCGTCCCTGCTCATTGAGCTTATGAACATGATTTACCGATACATTTTTATTATGCTTGATACCCACAGCAGAATGAAAAATTCCGCCCAGGCAAGACTTGGTTATGTGGATTTTAAAACCTCCTGCTATTCTTTCGGTCAGGTGGCAGGCAATCTTTTGATTGTCTCCTTAAAACGGGGCAACGATTATTATAATGCGCTGGAAGCCCGGTGTTATGATGGCTGTCTTCGTTTTCTCGAAGAAGAAAAACCCGTAAAATCCGAACAGATTGCAGGCGCAGCGGCTTTTGTGCTGCTTCTGTGCGGCATTCGTCTGCTCACCGGCTGATACAGTTTTTAAGTATGAAGCAGCAGGATACTATGTTAAATCACATGGAACACAGGAGATTATTTATGAAAACCAACAAACCTGTATTAAAAGCAGAAGAACTGTTTTTTACTTATAATGGCGATAAACACGCTTTAAACGGTGTGAATCTTGAGATTTATGAAGGAGAGCGTATTGCGGTTCTCGGCTCCAACGGTGCCGGTAAATCCACCTTTTTCTTAAATATCAACGGAGTT
>JALEIY010000150.1 GCA_022769785.1 Eubacterium sp. | reverse complement strand
CGTTACCGGAACCCATGGCGATGAGCTGGAAGGACAGTATGTCTGCTGGCGGCTCAATGAAATAATTCAGAAAAACCGGGATAAGCTTCGCGGCATTGTGGACATTTATCCGGCGCTCAATCCTCTGGGGATTGACACGGTCACCAGAGGAATTCCCATGTTTGACCTGGACATGAACCGGATATTCCCGGGAAATGTAGATGGCTCCATGGTGGAATACATCGCGGCAGGGATTGTGGATGATTTGTCCGGCTCCGACTGCTGTATCGACATTCATGCCAGTAATATTTATCTGACAGAGATTCCGCAGATTCGTATTAATGAGATTTCCGCGGATACTTTACTGCCTTATGCCAGGGAACTGAATGTGGATTTTGTCTGGGTACACAGCAATGCCACAGTATTAGAGTCCACCCTGGCCTACTCTTTAAACAGTATCGGTGTTCCTACCCTGGTGGTAGAGATGGGCGTCGGTATGCGGATTACGAGAAAATACGGAGACCAGCTTGTGGATGGCATTTTAAACCTGATGAAGGTCCTTGGTATCTGGGAAGGAGAGACTGCTCCGGTTCGTGAGCCGATTATCTCATCCAATCCGGAGGAAATCTGTTTCATCAATGCACCTGCTGCCGGTATTTTCCTTCCGGAAAAGGGACACTGGGAGAAAATAAAAGAGGGGGAAGTCATCGGAAATATTGTGAATCCTCTGGATGGCAGTCTGCTTGCAGAGCTTCGGTCTGAGGCAGATGGTATTTTATTTACCATTCGGGAATATCCGGTGGTTAATGAAGGCTCTCTGATTGCGAGAATATTGAGGAGGTCATCGGAGCAATGAGAAAAAGAACGATATTTCAGTTAAATTCCCTGTACAGGGATAATATGAAGGTGACCGGATATTTTTATGGCAAAGGGGAACCTGCCATCTGCATAATGGGAGCGCTCCGGGGAAATGAGATTCAGCAGCTTTATATCTGCTCTCAGCTTAACAAAAGGCTCAAAGAGCTGGAAAGAGAGGGGGCCATCTGTCCGGGGAAAGAGATTCTGGTCATTCCTACTGCCAATCTTTATTCCATCAATGCAGGCAGAAGATTCTGGCCGGCGGATAATACGGATATTAACCGTATGTTTCCGGGATATTCTCTGGGGGAAACCACACAGCGCATTGCTGCCGGAGTTTTTGAAGCGATTTCTCATTATAAATATGGAATTCATTTTTGCAGCTTTTATATGTCGGGAACCTTCCTGACCCATGTGCGTATGATGCACACCGGATTTGAAGATATTTCCCTGGCGGAAGGTTTTGGTCTTCCGTATACGGTTGTCCGTGACCCGAAACCATATGACACAACAACCTTAAATTATAACTGGCAAATCTGGGAGACGGAGGCTTTTTCTGTTTATACCAGCGGAACGGACGAGATAAATCTGGAATCTGCCCGGGAAGGGGTGGAAGCTGTTCTTTGTTTTATGGCTTCTCAGGGCATTATCCGGTATTCCCATCCGGAAAATCAAAAAACGCAGGTACTCTGGGAAAAGGAAATGGATGTGATTCGCAGCGATACTGCAGGAATTATTCTCCCTTATGTGAATGTGGGAGAAGTGGTGGAGGCTGGGACTTTGCTGGCAGAGATTATCGACCCGTATATCGGGGATGTGAAAAAAGAAGTGACTGCGACCAAAAGAGGGCGGGTATTTTTTGAAAGAAACAAACCGGTGGTATATGCCAATACGGTTCTGTTCCGTCTGATTCCGGAATAACCCTCGGACGGACAGTCTTTTGCACGGGCTTAAAAAGATAAATATAATAGAACAACATTAAAAACACCAGGGAAAAATAAATTAATTATTTAAAGTAAAATATAAAAATAATTAATTATATTAAGTGCCAATTGGGTTTATTTCATATTATATCAGAATCTGACTGCTTCCTTGCATTTTCTATTCCGAATGGTTATAATAAAGCGAGGCCTGCATTATTATTTGAGGCGGTTTTTTCTATGTGAAAAATGACGGAATGCAGGGAGGAAAGTCGGATGATATTATCGTTTTTTCCGGTTTGGTGACTGGCATCTGCCTTTACAGGATGTCATCAGACACAGAAAGGACGGAGTATTATCCGCGTGATATTTTATGCAAAAAATGTAGAAAAGAAAGGAAGGATTTATCTTGAAGAAATTTTTATCATTAGCATTAGCAGCAGTTATGACAGTATCTCTGGCAGCCTGTGGCGGCGGCGCTTCCAAGGAAGGCTCAAAAGAAGGCAAAAAGTATATCATTGCTACCGATACTACATTTGCACCGTTTGAATTTACAAATGAGAAGAATGAATTTGTAGGTATTGACGTGGATATTCTGGCAGCAGTTGCAGAAGACCAGGGATGCGACTATGATTTACAGTGTGTTGGTTTTGATGCCGCAGTTGCAGCTTTAGAGTCCGGACAGAGTGACGGTGTTATTGCCGGAATGTCCATCACAGACGAAAGAAAAGAAAAATATGATTTCTCCGAAGCATATTATGATTCCTTTGTATGTATGGCAGTAGCAGCAGACAGTGATATTGCCGGATACGAAGATTTAAAAGGCAAGACAGTTGCTGCAAAGACAGGAACACAGGGTGCTGACTGTGCAGAATCTTTAAAAGAGCAGTATGGATATGATATTCAGTATTATGATGATTCCTCTCTGATGTATCAGGCAGTTACTACCGGTAATACTGTAGCATGCTTCGAGGACCAGCCGGTTATGGCTTACGGTATCACCCAGGGCAACGGCTTAAAGATTGTCACAGAAGAGAAAGAAAACTTCTCCACTCCTTACGGATTTGCTGTATTAAAAGGTGAAAATACTGAACTTCTTGAAATGTTCAACACCGGTCTTGCCAATATCAAAGCAAACGGCACTTATGATGAGATCGTAGCAAAATATACGAACGCAGAATAAGATAAGAGGCTTATTATGAATTTATTTGGAGTATTTAGTGAAGTTTACCCAACCCTTGTAGAAGGGGTGGGTATGACTGTAAAAATAACGGTATTATCCCTGATTATTGCTTTGGTTCTTGGTATTTTCATCTGTCTGATGAATATTTCAAAGAATAAACTTTTAAGCGGTATCGCCAAGTTTTATATCTGGCTGATTCGGGGTACGCCGATGCTGGTACAAGCATTTTATTTCTATTTTGCTATACCGCAGCTCATTCAGGCTGTGACGGGCTCACAGTTCCGTATCACCGTATTTACGGCCAGTCTGATTACGCTTTCCTTAAATGCGGGAGCTTATATTTCAGAGATTTTCCGTGGCTCCATCGAGTCTGTGAATAAGGGACAGATGGAAGCGGCAAGAAGCCTGGGACTCAGCTACGCAAAGTCCATGCAAAAGATTATTCTTCCGCAGGCAGTTCGTATCTGTCTTCCTTCTCTGGTAAATCAGTTTATCATTACTTTAAAGGATTCTACGATTCTTTATGCCATCGGTCTTTCCGAGATCATGTATCACGCAAAGATTTATGTGGGAAGAACCATGGAGTCTTTTGCCACATATACCTGGGTGGCTATTTTCTTCCTGTTTATTGTCACGATTCTGTCATTTATTTCAAGGGCAGTTGAGAGGAGGATGAACGCATAATGAGTAATGATAATATTAAGATTAAAGTAAACGGTCTGAAGAAAAGTTTTGGCAATCTTCATGTATTAAAAGGAATTGACGCCGAGATTAAAGCCGGTGAAGTAATCTGTGTGATTGGTCCTTCCGGTTCTGGTAAATCAACATTCCTTCGTTGTATCAACCGTCTGGAGGAAGCGACCGGCGGTGAGATTATCGTAGACGGAGAGTGTATTACCGGCAAAGACAGTGACATCGACAAGATTCGTCAGCATATCGGTATGGTATTCCAGCAGTTTAATCTGTTTCCGCATTATACCGTAAAAGAAAATATTATGCTGGCGCCGGTGGAATTGAAACTGAAATCCAAAGAAGAAGCAGAAAAGAAGGCAATGGAGCTTCTGGCCCGCGTTGGTCTGTCAGAAAAAGCCGACGCCAAGCCGAAACAGCTTTCCGGCGGACAGCAGCAGCGTGTTGCGATTGCCAGAGCGCTGGCAATGGAACCGGATATCATGCTCTTTGATGAGCCAACCTCTGCACTGGACCCGGAAATGGTTTGCGAGGTTCTGGATGTTATGAAGGAACTGGCGGCAGAAGGTATGACCATGGTTGTGGTTACTCACGAGATGGGATTTGCCCATGATGTGGCTGACCGTGTATTCTTTATCGACCAGGGTGTCATTATGGAGCAGGGTACACCGGAGGAGGTTATGGATCATCCTCAGAATGAAAGAACTCAGAGCTTCTTAAGTAAAGTATTATAAAAAAGAGGCTGCTGCAACATTTTGTGGCAGTCTTTCTTTTTATGTGGAAGGAAAAATCAATGCGTATCGTTGTAAAAATAGGGACATCAACATTAACTCATGAGACCGGGCGAATTAACATCCGGAGAATCGAAAAACTCTGTAAGGTGTTAAGTGATATAAAAAATGCAGGACATGAGCTTATTTTAGTATCTTCCGGTGCCATAGGTCTCGGTGTGGGAAAGCTTAATCTGAAGCAGAAACCGGAGGATATGCCGACAAAACAGGCAGCAGCCGCCATTGGACAATGTGAGCTTATGTATCTTTACGATAAAAAATTTATGGAATATAATCATATTGTGGCTCAGATTCTCATTACCGGTCATGATTTTGACAATCCGGAAAGCAAGAAAAATTTCCAGAATACCGTTTGCCGGCTGCTGGAAATGAATGTAATGCCGGTTATAAATGAAAATGATTCTATTGTTACCGATGAGATTTCAGTTGGAGATAATGACACATTGGCTGCGATTGTGGCAAAAACCGCAGAGGCAGACCTGCTGATTCTGTTAAGCGACATTGACGGTTTGTATACCGCAGACCCAAGGGAAACACCGGATGCCGAAATAATCGATGTGGTATTTTCCATTACTCCGGAAATCACTCAGCTTGCCGGCAACAAAGGAACAGAGCTTGGGACCGGTGGAATGGTTACGAAGCTTCATGCGGCACAGATTGTCATGGATGCCGGAATTGATATGATTATCACTAATGGAATGTATCCGGAAAATCTGTATCGGATTCTTGACGGAGAAAAAGTCGGAACCAAATTCAGAGGGAGGAAATCATTATGACGACCATGGAGATATTAGAGCAGGCAAAACAGGCAAAAACTGCGATTAATACTGCTGATACCGAAACAAAAAATCTGGCACTTCTGAAAATGGCAGAGGCTCTTTGTGCACATACCCCTCAGATTCTTGCTGCCAACAAAGAAGATATGGACAAAGCAAAAGAAACCATCGGTGCGGTCATGTTGGACCGTCTTATGCTGGATGAAAACCGGATATTGGGAATGGCAGAGGGCATCCGTGCCCTGATTACTCTCCCGGACCCGGTGGGAAGCGTTCTTACTTCTGTGGAAAGACCAAACGGCATGGTCATTGAAAAAACGGCTATTCCCCTTGGCGTGATTGCCATCATTTACGAAAGCCGTCCGAATGTGACCAGTGATGCGGCTGCTTTATGTATTAAGAGTGGCAATGCCTGTGTGCTTCGAAGCGGAAAAGAAGCCTGGAAAAGTGCTGCCGCTATCGTAGAAGCTTTAAGAGAAGGCCTCGTGGCAGCCGGACTGCCGCAAACCTGTGTGAGCCTTGTGGAAGACACCACCAGAAGCAGTGCCGTGGAACTCATGAAAGCCCAGGGCTATGTGGACTTACTGATTCCAAGAGGCGGTGCAGGACTCATCCGTTCCTGCGTGGAGCAGGCGAAAGTGCCTTGCATCCAGACAGGAACCGGAATCTGCCATGTCTATGTGGATGACAGTGCAGATTTTGAAAAAGCCCTCTCCATCATTGAAAATGCCAAAACAAGCCGTCCAAGCGTATGTAATGCCGAGGAGGTATGTCTGGTCAGTGAAAAGATTGCAGAAGCATTTCTGCCGCTTCTTAAAAAACGGCTGGTGGATGACCGTACCGCAGGAGGCAAGATTCCGGTAGAGCTTCGCCTGGGTAAAAGAGCCGCAGCGATAATTGCAGGAACACCGGCAGGTCCACAGGACTTCGATACAGAATTTCTGGATTATATCCTTGCGGTAGAAGTGGTAGATGATGTGAAAGCGGCAGCGGAGCATATTGCCCTTCATTCCAGTGGCCACAGCGAGGCGATTATTACAGAAACAAAGGAAAATGCGGACTATTTTACAAAGTGTGTGGACAGTGCAGCGGTATATGTGAATGTCACTACCCGTTTCACCGACGGCGGAGAGTTTGGTCTTGGCTGTGAGATGGGCATTTCCACCCAGAAGCTTCATGCCAGAGGTCCGATGGGACTGATGGAGCTTTGCAGCTATAAGTACATTATAAAAGGTGATGGACAGATAAGATAGATTAAAATAAAATCCCATCCATTAACAAGGAATGCGACGTGCGGTGAATCGTATAGAGATGTTCTGCAATCGGCGCAATACTGTTAAGGATGGGTTTTTCATTTCAAAGCGAAAGGCTGCGTTTCCCTTTTTTACCCAAGCATGACATCCAGAAGCATCATAACCGCAAAACCAAGAACAATTCCTTTTGTGGCAGAATAGGGCTGTACCTTCTGATTCTGCTGGCATTCCGGAATAAGCTCGTGGACAGCGACCAGTATCATGGCACCGGCAGCAAAGGAGAGGGCAAAAGGCAGTATGGCTTTGACATAGACCACAAGTATTGCGCCGATGACTCCGGCTACCGGTTCTACCATACCCGATGCCTGCCCAAGGAAAAAGCTCTTTTTTCGGGAAAACCCTTCCCGGCGAAGAGGAATGGAAACTGCCGCTCCCTCTGGGAAATTCTGGAGACCGATTCCGATGGCAATAGTGACAGCACCCATGAGATTTTCCGGTGTGAAATCCCCGTTTTGCAGAGTGCCAAAGGCAACGCCGACGGCCAGACCCTCCGGGATATTGTGAAGAGTGATGGATAAAACAAGCATAATGATTCGATTGAAGCGGTCACTTCTGGCACCCTGAGAAATATCCGCCCGTCCTCTTGTAAAGGAAACTGCCTTATCAGAGGCCCACATGAAAAGAGCACCGCATAAAAAACCAATGGTAACAATCATCCAGGCAGGATGAGAAGAGGAAAGTTCCGCCTGAGCGATAGCCGGCTGGAGCAGTGACCAGAAGCTGGCGGCTATCATAACACCGGCAGCGAAGCCAAGCATAAGATTAAGAAGTCGGGGATTCGGAGTTTTAAAAAAGACAACTGTTGCGGCACCCAAAGCGGTTACAGACCATGTTCCCAAAGTGGCAATCAGAGCCAGAAAAACAATATGATTCATCTTGCACCTCCATGTAATTAATATATAAAAAAATGGAGAGTGTGTGATTAAAACAGGAGACAACAAAAAGAGCCGGCAATCCGGGAAAGGATTACCGACTCATAGCAATCAAAAATAATAAAATAATGTAGAAATCATCAGCGTCCGGTGCAGAGATGTGCAATAAATGCGGCAATCTCCTCAGTGGATTCCTCTTCGAGATTCTCCTCTTCCGGAACAAGACCCATCTCCCGCATCTTACGGTCAAGCCGTTCAATGTAATCCCGGTAATTATCAAGAGTAATCTCTTCAATCTCATCATCGGATAACAGTTCCGGACTGTAGTAACGACGGAATGCATGCTTCAGATAGAGCAGGGTTGCTTCTTCTGTGATGGCTTTGTAATAATGAATCACATCGTCAAATTCCATCTCTTTTAAAGCGTGGTAAAGCTTACAGAAATTCTCATTATAAATGTTTAAAAACTTCAGTGTCTGTTCCACCATTAAAACATCATTATCAAACAAAGAGAGATAACCCAGAAGATACATGAGCTGTCGGAGCCCATTGGCATAATCCTGAAGCTGATAATCAACAAAAAAAGCGTCAAAGCAATATTTGCAGCGGAAAACGCTCTCCATCAGAAGATGGCGGATGGAAATCTCCTTATAAGGTCCCGGAATCTGAATCTTATCAAGATGTACTGTGTTCAGGGTACACATTTCAATAAAGCGGGCAAGAGTCACGCGGCAGGCATGATACTCGGAATAAGCATTCATCCACAGAATGAGAGATTCCTTGTCTTCGTAAGGCCGTTTGATATAATCATAAAAATGAGTAAATTCATGGAAGAGGATGAATTTGCAATAATTCTCGCTGTAAACGTGCATCCTTGGATTAAGATGCAGAATATACTGCTCGTCCATTAACTCAAGAAGATTAAAACAGCCTTCGACATATTCTTCCGTATCATAGGAAACAGAAGAAATCTCCGTCTTAAGCTCAATATCATATTTGCGCTTGTACTCGTCCCAGAGACGATTGATTTGTGTCAGATTCATGGCGCACTCCCCGAACATATTAGTTATTTACAATTATACATCTATCGGAAGAAAATGACAAGAAAAAAATAGGGAATTAATTTCATGAATTTATTATGACCTGCCTTGATTAATAATACAAATTGGGCTAAAATGAAATTTGAATATCTTGCAGGACAGGAGGATAAATAATGAGTAAAGTATATTTATTTTGTGCAGATGGTTTTGAAGAAGTGGAAGGACTTACGGCTGTCGATTTGTTAAGAAGAGCCGGTTGTGAAGTGAAGCTGGTTTCCATCATGGGAAGAAAAGCGGTTACAGGCTCCCATGATATAAAGATAGAGACGGATATGCTTTTTGAGGAAATAAGGGAAGATGCGGATATGTACGTTTTGCCGGGAGGACTGCCGGGAACCACGTATTTAAAAGAGCATGAGGGACTTGCCGCTCTTCTTCGCAGACAGTATGAGAAAGGAGAAAGCTGGCTTTGTGCCATCTGTGCCGCACCGTCCGTTTTTGAAGGACTGGGATTTTTGAAAGGACGCCGTGCCACCAGTTATCCGGACTGCCTTTCCGGTGAAGGTGTTACGCTGACGAAAGACCCTG
>JALEIY010000108.1 GCA_022769785.1 Eubacterium sp. | reverse complement strand
ATTGCCGCCGCCACAGCAAACACCACGCCAGGAGTCTTTACCAGCCAGCTTTTTTTCACCTTCCACTGAAAATGCTTTTCATACCACCCTGATACCGCCTGAAAATAGTCTTCCTTTCCTTCTGAATATCCAAAAATGCCGTGAGATACTTTTTTCTGCAGGCTTTCCAGGATGGCAGGAGCCGTCGGGAAATCCATATCCGCCACCCAGAGGGGAAGCACATCCTCTCCCTTTCCCAGTTCCACTGAAAAATCGTACTTTAAGCTGTTCGTCCCTTTCCGAGGGATTACTTTATCAAAATCAAACATTTTGTTTTCCTCCGTCGTCTTTTATCTTGTAATATTCTCCCGGACATTTTATAAATCCGAGAAAATGCTGTAAAGGAATTTCAGATTTTCTTCATTCTCAATGTATTCATTGCCATGATTTGTCCCGGTAAAGACAAGATCTCCCTGTTTATAGGCAAGAAGAGTAGTAAACGGCACCGGCTGCCAGTCTTTTTCATCCAGAGGAACTGTCGAAAAAATAACCCGTTCTTCTTCCCGAAGCAAGTACAGAGACTTTGCACAATTGGTATGCACATAAAACAGTTCCCCATCATATATCATCAGATTCAGCTTATTTTCCCGTGACATTTCCATAATAATCCGGTCAAGAAGCTGAAATCTCTCTTTCTCATTCATTTTTCTTTCCAGCCGTTTTTCTTCTTCATCGATGCGATGAATCAGATACAGCAATATCCGTTCGCTGTCCGTGTCACCCTTCTGCAGCTCCACGTATCCATTCAGCGGCGGATAATCAAAAATTGTACCGTTATGCACCAACGTCCATCTTCTGCCGCCCGCATCTTTTCCTGTATAAGGATGGCAGTTTCTGTATTCTACATTTCCGATAGTCGCATAACGGATATGGGCAAATACATTTTTACCCCATACAGGAACCGACAGTCTTTGCTTTAAATAATGACTTTTCGATGCCTGTATGGGTTCTTTCTCAATCTGTGCCTCATTGTTTTCCAGAAAAGCAAGGCCCCAGCCATGGGGATGCTCCGTACTGTGGGCAAAGAATCTGTTCAGGTATTGATTCAGTTCACAGGAGTCCTTCGCACAAACTCCGAATAATTGACACATAAGCATTCTCCTCTCTTCGCCCTTCTCACTTTATGTAACCACTATTTTCCCCAGTCTTCCAGATATTTTTCTGCCAGGCGAATTCCTTTTTTCACATAATCCTCCCGGAAACGGTCTCTTATCTGCACCGCGTATCGATTCTTTGCATCAAGAATTTTCCTTTCCTGATACCGTATAATTTCAATCAGCTCCGGTTCCTCAAAATCTGCAAAATACTTTTCCATGGATAAAAGGATGTGAAGCGCCATATATTTCACCGAAAACGAAATACTCCAGCCTGTCTCTATCTGAATATCACTTTCCTTAAACAGCGCCGCTCTTTTTTCATTTTTAATAGCCATAATCTGCTCAAACGGCTGAAATTCCTCATCCTCCAGGGACATCAGATAAATAAAGAGCAGCTGAATAAACTGCAGATCTTTTACACAGATTCCCGCCGGGTCCAGAGGATTTAAATCCAGCATCCGAAGCTCAATGTGTTCAATGCCCTTCTCCTTCAGTCTGTCCAGTGAATTCTTTCCTGACGGTTTTAAGCGCACCGGATAGTAAAGCTCCGCTGCTTCTTTCAGCAGACCCTGTTTTATGTAAGCTTCTATGCTGTCCACGTAAGCGTCCAGTGTGTCGTATTTTAAAACCGGAATGAAATCGTTCCAGTATCCCATTTTCCCGCAGCGGGGCGAAGAATAATTTTTAATAACTGTCTTTCCCTTTTCTTTTTCATCAAAAAATGAACCGTCAAACACCGGGCTGGCCGCTGTCA
Organism: Eubacterium sp.; assembly: GCA_022769785.1. Classification (GTDB taxonomy): domain Bacteria; phylum Bacillota; class Clostridia; order Lachnospirales; family Lachnospiraceae; genus Anaerobutyricum. The sequence continues at coordinate 9,491 of JALEIY010000108.1, read as the reverse complement.
GATAGACAATCAGCCAACTGTATCTGGTCACCTTTTTCGCCAGCTCCAGATAAATACTGTCCGTATGTTCCCGCTGATTGCTGCTTTTACTTTTTTTGAAGCTCTCCTCCAGAAGCTGCCCGGAAAAAGAAAAATTAAAATGAATCCCGGAAAAAAGCATTTTTGTTTTTCCGTATTTTTCCGCAAGATATTCCCGGTAAATTGTCTTTTCCTTAAGCTTTCCTTTATAATCTGCGATTGGAATATCTTTTTCTCCCGTCAGATACGGTGGATTGGAAAAAGGCCACATAAGCTCTTTCCCCGATGGCCTTTGTCTGAGTTTTTCCGATACTTCTTTTTGCAGACAGAGCAGGTGCTCCCACGCCTCTTTTGCGCTGTCCTTCACATCGGTAATAAACTCAAGCTGACTTTCACAAAAATCACGGTCTATATTCGGATTATCCCCAAACGGGTGCTTTGTCTGCGCCAGATATCCCTCCGGCGTTACCCTGAGGCATTCCTTTTCCAGTCCAAATTGTCCTTTTAACATATATTTTGTTATATCCGGATGTTTAAAATCTATACTCATTTTTTAACCTCTTTATCTTCTCCAAACATAAAAAACCAGAGGATTCAGGATTGATGCCTGAAGCTCTGGTTTTCCAGTCATATCTTGTATATTTTTGTCCGGCATCGGAATTATTTTACACCATTCATTAGCCTGATGTCCATCATATATAATACATATCCTGATGATACACTATGTTATCCTGATAATATCTCTTTAAATCCTCCAGGGTAATACTTTTTAATGTTTCTGTCAGGCTGGTGTTTACCCGGTCGATAATCAGGGTCTGAATACTGGCTGCAATCCCGCTGCCGTGGCTGTCATCCGGTATTTCCTCATCTTCAATGAGGTAACCGCCATCCAGTACCTCAAGAATTGTGGAAACCGTCAGTTCTTTCGGGGAGATACTCAGTCGATATCCTCCCTGACAACCCTTGGTTCCCTTTACGATTCCTGCTCTTCGAAGGCCTGCAAATACCTGTTCCAGATATTGTGGGGAAATGCCGTTTCTTTCTGCCAGGGTTCCCAGAACAACGTATTCATCCCCGGCATTCGCCGACAAATCAATCAGTGCCCTGAGGCCATATCTGCATTTTTTGGATATTTTCATGATTGTGCCCACATTCCTCTCTGTTTCTTTTCCCGCTCTGCCGGTTCGGTCTTTTCACCCTACTCGGTAAAAAGCGGTGTGGAGTAATATCTGTCGCCGTTGTCCGGAAGAAGAGCCACAATGGTTTTTCCCTTGTTTTCCGGGCGTTTTGCCAGTTCAATGGCCGCATATAATGCTGCTCCGGAGGAAATACCTACTAATACGCCTTCCTTCTTCGCAAGCAGCTTACCGGTGGCAAAAGCATCATCATTCTCCACCTTAATTATCTCATCATAAATCTCTGTATTAAGAACATCCGGTACAAAGCCTGCCCCGATTCCCTGTATTTTATGCGGACCGCCTTTTCCTTCAGAAAGTACCGGTGAACCTGCCGGCTCCACTGCCACAATCTTCACATCCGGATTCTGTGATTTTAAATATTCTCCGGTTCCTGTCAGGGTTCCGCCGGTTCCCACACCTGCTACAAAGTAATCGACCTTTCCGTCTGTGTCATTCCATACCTCCGGTCCGGTTGTTTTTCTGTGAATCTCCGGATTTGCCGGATTGACAAACTGTCCCGGAATGAAACCACCCGGAATCTCCTTTGCCAGCTCTTCGGCTTTGGCGATGGCCCCCTTCATTCCTTTGGCACCCTCCGTCAATACAATCTCTGCACCATAGGCTTTTAAAATGTTTCTTCTTTCCACACTCATGGTTTCCGGCATGGTTAAGATAATCCGATAGCCCTTTGCCGCTGCAATAGAGGCAAGGCCGATTCCCGTATTACCGGATGTCGGTTCGATAATCACGGAACCTTCTTTTAAGATGCCCTTTTCTTCTGCATCCTCAATCATCGCTTTGGCAATTCGGTCTTTTACACTTCCTGCCGGATTAAAATATTCCAGCTTTGCCAGGATAGTTGCCTCCAGACCCAGTTCCTTTTCCAGATTTGCTACCTCTACTAATGGTGTATTTCCAATTAATTCTAATGTTCCTTTATAAATTGCTGACATAACGTCCTCCTTTCCTACTAAACCGGTATGCTTTATATGTTTTAGATTATATCTCCCATTTTCCCATATGTCAACTGTTTTTTAAAGGAATTTCGGGATTTCTTCTTTCCTTATGTCTTCACATAAGAAAAAAGGACAGATGCCTTTTTGCTGACATTCTGTCCTTTGTATGATTATTTGATTTTTAATTTTGCCGTGAAGCTGGTTTTTCAGAACTCTTCCTCTTCTTCCGGAAACAGCATTTCCTCCAGCACCTCCGGGTCACTCATATATTCGCAGAGGCATTCAAGCACTCTGTCCAGATACCCGTTATCCGCCAGTTCTTCAATAAGACTTCCGATAATCTCCATGAAATCCTCTTCCATAATCTCCTGATTCAACAGCATCACAGCCGAGTGGAAATATTTCGTAAATTCAAACTGCAGTAATCCGTCGAAAATTGACTCCATGCCCGGTTCTCCGTCGTCATCCACCTCAATATGAATGAGCGCCGCCAGCGGAATCCCTTCCGCAGCCCGGATGGCTTTGGTCTTCTCCACAAAATCACGGAACACTTCCCGGTTAAGAAGCGGTGCCATCATGGTCTCCTCCGCTTCCAGGTCTACCGGATAATAGAAATACTCCTGGCTCATCATACAGATTGCAAAATAAGGACTCGCAACAAACAATCCCGTAATGGTTTCCTCATCCGGAATCTCCAGTTCGAAGGTCACTTCCTGTTCTTTTTTCTTTTTTTGAATATTCGGGTTGGTATACACTTTAAATCTGTCGTCCTTCATGATAATTCCTTTCTGTTTTCTTCTCTCCCATGACTTTATGATACGTCCAGGCAAGCTGCGCGCACATGAAAAACCAGATAACCGGCTCGCAGATAATGACGCCAAGATAGCCAAGAAGAGGTATGAAAATCCATGTAAATACTATTTTCCCTAACAGCTCGATAATACTCGAAATCAGAGGAACCACTTTTTCTCCCAGTCCCTGCAGAGAGTTCCGCAGATTAAGCAAAATTCCAAGAACCGCATAAAACGGAGCATTAATCCAGAGATTCCAGGTTCCGCACCGGAGCACTTCTGCCTCCTTTGTTCCGGTCAGCAGCCAAATCAGTGTCGGTGCCCCAACCATGAGTATAAGCATAAGAATACCGCTCACCACAAGAGAAAGCAAATGCGCATAACGCACACCCTTTCGAATCCTCTCCGTTTTCCCCGCCCCTCTGTTCTGGGAAACAAAGGTGGACAGAGAGACACCCAGGGCCGAAAAAGGCATAAAACAAAATCCGTGTATTTTCCTTGCCGCCGTATGGCCGGCAATGGTCCGGTAACCCATCTGATTGATGCCCGCCTGCAAAATCACGGTTCCGGCAGAGACAATCCCCAGCATCAGTCCCATGGAAAGTCCCTGTCCGAGTAATTCTTTATAAAGGGAGCCTTCCACCTTGACATGCTCTTTTCCAGGGATAAGGATTGGTGTGCACTTTACAATATAAAACAGACAGAGGACAGCAGAAATCCCCTGGGCAATCACGGTCGCCACTGCAGCTCCCCGAATTCCCTGTCCGAAGCCCACGATAAAAAGAATGTCAAGTCCGATATTTAAGAGGGACGAAAATACCAGAAAAAGCAGCGGCACCACGCTGTTTCCAATGGCACGGAGCAGCCCGGCAAACAGATTATAGGCAAACATCACACCCACAAACATGGTGACAAAAGAAATATAGGAATATGCTTCCGCTATGATATCCTCCGGTGTCTGTAAAAGACGAAGCAGAGGATACAGTCCCACCTTTGAAATCACCATCAGGGCTACTGTTACTCCGACACCAATGACCACAGAACCAAAGACCGATTTCTTCAGATAATTCTCATCGCCCGTGCCATAGCATTTCGCAACGACGATACCAAGTCCGTTTCCGATACCGAGTCCGAATCCCACCAGCAGCTCATAGACCGGTGCACAGGCTCCGATGGCCGCCAGGGACACATCCCCCAGGAAATGTCCCACGATAACGGTATCCACAGCATTGTAAAGCTGCTGAAAAATGTTGGAAATCAGCAGGGGAATCATGAAAATAATCATGGATTTGAGAATCTTTCCCTCAATCAAATCCACCTGAAGAAAACCCTGCTTCATTTTCTCTTTCCTGTGTGAAGCCCGCTCCATCTTTACAGCATGGAAGCGCGAAGCTCTTCCGGAGTTTTTGCGCTTAAATATGCCGGAGCAATGTCAAAGACGGTTTTACATCCTGTCTGCCCTTCTTTGTGAAGACGATAAGCCGCTCTCGCGTAGGCGATGATGACACTGGAGGTAAATTCCGGATTGGAATCCAGCTTCAGGCTGTACTCGATAATATGGCTGTTTTCTTTTTCCCAGCCGGTTTTTCCGCTTCGAAGCACAAATCCGCCATGCGGAATCCCACTGTGGTTTTTATTAAGCTCTTCCTGACTGATAAAATGTACGGTTGTGTCATAGTCTGCAAAGTAGTTCGGCATGGTTTTGATTTCCTCTTCCACTTTTGCCGCATCCGCACCTTCCTCCAGGACAACAAAACATTCTCTGGTATGTTTTTCTCTGGTAGATAATTCCGGATTCTCCCCGTTTCTTACGGCTTCAAGAGCAGCTTCCACCGGAATGGTATACTGTTTTGCATCCTTTACCCCTTCAATTCTGCGCAGGGCATCGGAATGTCCCTGGCTGACACCCTTGCCCCAGAAGGTATAATCATTCCCTTCCGGTAAAATTGCATTGGCATACAGTCTGTTTAAAGAAAACATTCCCGGGTCCCAGCCGACGGAGATAATTCCAAGCTTTCCGCCTTCCTTTGCCGCTTTATCCACATTGGCAAAATGCTCCGGAATCCGTGCATGAGTATCAAAGCTGTCCACAACATTGAACAGTTTTGCATATTCCGGTGTCTGCTGTGGTAAATCTGTAGCACTTCCACCGCAAAGAATCATAACATCAATTTTATCTTTCCAGGCAGGTGCATCCACGACAGAACAAACGGCTGCGCCGGAAGTAAGGACCTTTACTCCTTCCGGATTTCTTCTTGTAAATACTGCTGCCAGCTCCATATCCGGATTCTGTTTGATTGCGCATTCCACGCCTCTGCCAAGGTTACCATATCCCATAATTCCAATTCGTATACTCATATCATTAATCCTTTCTTTTTATGACTTCGGTAATAAATATAACATATTTTGCCCTTCCTGTCAGCAATGACAAAATGCACAGCAAAACTGCATGGCACAAAGGCTCCAGCAGCACTGACTGAAATCCACATTGTAGCTTCGATACGGACGCCCGTTTTGATGATAGGTCTCCCCGGTCCGGCTCATGGCCTGCTTTGCACTGCGGTATGTAAGATTATTTGGCTCCATCAAAACCGCTTTCTCTATCAGGTCAAGGGCTGCGATTTGATTTCCCTGTCCATAGGCTGCCAGCGCACTGAGATAATGCCATCTGGCATCCCGTCTCTCGCTGAGAATCTGCTTGAGAATCCTGTCGGCATAGAGATAATCGCCCATATTCAGGGCCTCCACCGCCCGGCGGATTTTTTCGCTGTCATAAGCCTCCTGCTGCGGTTTTGCCGGGCCGGAAGCTGTCCGCCCATAGCCAAACATCTCGCTGAAAATGTCTTCAAAATCACCAAAATTCTCATAGGTGTACCATTGGCCGCCACCCGGATTACTTCCGTACGGATTCTGATAAGGCCCTTCGTAGGTGCGGCTGCCGGAGCTGCCCGGGCCCGCCTGCCGGCGTCGGTATTTCTCCGGATTATTCAGCATATCGTAGGCTTCATTAATCTCATTCATTTTATCATTGGCCGTCGGGTCGTCCGGATGCAAATCCGGATGATATTTTTTGGCCATTTTGCGGTATGCTTTTTTAATCGTGTCCTTATCGGCATCTCTGGGTATCCCCAGAACCTTATATGGGTCATCCACCATGGGAATTCTCCTTTCCATCTGCTGCGGCATAAAACCGTCTTTACTGTGTATCCTTTTTGCCGGATGCGGAAGATGCCATGGCAGCATTGTATTTTTGCCAGACTCCGCCATATAAAATATTACGGATTAAATTAGCATCCTTTACCACCGGCAGCTTCTCAAACTCTTCGGCGGCACTGCCCATGATAACCTCCAGAATCCCACGCATATCCTCCGGCTTTCTCTCCATTTTTATAATGGGATTATAATTTCCGGTCTTTTTATCCTGTTCATAATCCATCGCAGCATCCATGAGATAAATAAATCTTCCAAGCTCATATCCGAAATGTCTTAAACTGCTGCTCCAGAAATCCTCTTTGTATACAAACATCTCCGAAAGCATTCTTCCGGAAAGCCGCAGGGCCTCATCCACAGAAGCTTCCGGCTCCTTTTCCACCTCACCAAGCCTCTGAAGACTTTCCGAGAGCACCCGGCATTGTCTTGGATAAAGACTTTCTGTTTTACAATAGCTTTTTTTTAATAAAGCCGCATAAGCCCGACTGTGATATTTTCTTTCATCCTTCCAGTCATCCAGACATTTATAATAGGAAAGTGCCACGGTCATGGCAGCGGCATATTCCGTAAACCGGTTCTGTAGCATACATTTTTTCTTTGTCGGATGCAGGACACACCGAAACTCTTTCGTCTGCTCCTCCGGCTCATACAGCGCTGCCAGAAAAATGGCCAAAAATGTCATATCAAAATTCAGGGTAAATCTTTCCATAAGGCCAAATTCATTTTTCAGTGCATGACATAGTCCGCAGTATGTCTGCTCATAACGAAAACGCTCCTCTTCGCTCAGCCCCTGCCGGTTACAGATAATATATCCGAACATTGTTTTTTCCTCCTGCATCAGACCGTTTTTCCATAATTATATTACATTTTCCTTATCTGTCAATCGGAGAACCGTGGCAAAACTGTGTCCACAAAGACAAAAAAACTGCCGACCGGGCCACTGGCTCAGTCGACAGTCTGGTTTTCAGATGTCCGGATGGAATATAATTATAAATCAACTCTTCTTCCTTCGTCAGCCGATACATAAGCGGCATACATGATTTTCGTCGTTTCGATGGCAATATCAAGACCAGATTCCGGCTGTCTTCCCGCAATCGCATCCTCTGCGAAGGCCTGAAGCTCTGCCGTATATCCACGAAGAGTCTCTTCTGCTACAAACACGCTGTTCCAGCCGGTTTTGCAGCGAAGATTTTCAGAAATGTAAACGTCCTCCAGCCCTTCATCATCCATAAAAAAGCTTCTCATATTATCCGGCGGAGTCATCTTACACTCTAAGACGCCATCGTTGGTAATAATATTAATATGATTCTGGATTCCTCCCATATAATGCTCTGAGCTTAAAATGACTGCCTTCGTTCCATCGGAGAAGGTAATTGTCACGTGTCCGAAATCCTCCACATCATTAAATTTACTCAAAATGTGTTTTTTGTCTTCTTCCGGGAATCCGGCAACAATTCTTCCGGTATCAGCCACAACACTGACCGGTCGAATCTCATAACCCCGAACCTCTGCTTCTACCTGTTTTAAATAAAGCACTCCGGCAATCGGATGAGAGCCCAGACGCATAATGCTGCCGCCGCCTACCAGATTCCAGTCTTTCGAAAGCGGAGAAGTGGATCCATGTACACTGCACTCCGCATTCATGTAAATGACACGGCTTTTCTTTTTCCGGAGAATCTCTGCCGCTTTTACGATGGCAGGAGAATAAATGTAATTTTCCGCATACATGAATAGTTTATCACTGCCGCCAATCTTTTCCCTTGCTTCTTCCAGATCCTCCAGAATACTTGCATACATTTTCGCTTTTGGTACTTTCTCGCCAACCGGCTTTTCATCGCCTTCTTTTCCGAAATATCCGGTCAGAGGTTTATCACAGATTACATGCTTTCCGGCTTCCATCGCTTTGTAGGCAAATGGCAGATGTAAAAACGGAGGTAACGCAATGTCAATGATATCGATTTCCGGGTCTGCAAGAACCTTATCGTAATCTGCCGTTGCGTATTCGTATCCCCATTTTTCCTTCAGAGCCTCTGCCCGAGCCACATCGTTATCTACTGCCGCCTTTAATTTAATATCAATATAGTTTACTTTTGTCCAGGCATTTGAATGGAAATTACCTGCAAATCCACATCCGATAATCGCAATACCTAATGATGTCATATGTGAAACCCCCTTTATATATCCCGCTTATAAAGCGAATTATGTTTTCTTATGGGTTGATTATAAAATTAAATTTACTCACAAACAATTTCATTTCCTTCCATAATTTATAACATTTATGTTATAATTATTATCAGGAGGTAATACGATGAATTTAAATCAGCTGAATGCTTTTTGTACCCTTGCCCGGACGCTTCACTACTCCCGTGCAGCGGAAGAACTGGAGATTGCCCAGCCCTCTTTAAGCCGGATGATTTCCCATCTGGAAGAAGAACTGGGAACCAATCTTTTTGAAAAAAGAGGAAGAAATATCATTTTATCCAAACAGGGTGAGCTTTTTTATTTTTATGTCAACCGGGGACTGAAAGACATCAAAAACGGAACCACTGCGATTAATGAAATGCTTCATCCCGGTCACGGAACCATTGATTTTGCCTTTATTTATGCCTTAAGTCCCACGTACATCCCGAAAATGATTCGCAAGTTTCTTGACAGGGAAGAAAATAAAAATATCGGCTTTCGTTTTTATCAGATGAATTCCGTGGATATTATTCATAAACTGAAGGAAGGCGGTTGTGACCTGGGGCTTTGCTCCTATGTGGAAAATGAACCCTTTATTCATTTTCGACCGATTGCTCTGCAGGAATATGTTCTGATGGTGTCAAAGGACCATCCGCTTGCGAACCGGAAAAGTATTACTCTGGAGGAAGCCAGCCGGTATGATTTTATTCTTCCTCTGGATAAAACAAGCTATGTGGAAGAGCAGTTTCGCAACGCCGGGCTTACTCCCCATGTCACCAGCCGGGTGGAAGAGGACCATGCGGCAGCGGCCCTGGTTTCCATTAATCTGGGAATTGCCATCATTCCAAAAAACAAGATTCTGGAACAGTATAACGTAAAACAGCTTTCTTTTGAGCCAAAGCCATTGTACCGCAAGTTTTATATGGCTCGCGTAAAGGATAAACAGTTTACTCCTGCCGCCGCTGTATTTTACCGTTTTCTTGTGGAAGAAAGCAAAAAAGAGCTGCCTGTTTTTTTGAACTGCTCCCCGTCAAGTAGACAATTGAAAAAATATAAAATTTTTCCTGCCAGTAGATTAGTTGCTGGCAGTTTTTTATGCGGCTTGCCAGTAGATTTCATGTTTTTCCATGGGAGTTAAAACTCCAAGATTTCTTTGC
>JALEIY010000107.1 GCA_022769785.1 Eubacterium sp. | reverse complement strand
GGAATGGTTTTTGGTACCAAACCTCTGATTTTTATCAATCGTTTTGTATAATGTATGTAAATGGTCTGCCTGCAGAACAAAATGTCTCAAATACACGGGTGTTTATCCTTTCCGAAATATATTTCTATTTTCCGGGAAATAACATAATTTTCTGACAAACAAAAAACAGAGGGTACTTCTTTACCCTCTGCATATCATTTCCTTTTACCGTGCGGTTGGCTTTGTATGCCTGTCAACAGACGTTACCTCTACAGTTAGCTCGAGCCAGGCACCCTCACGGCACACAGGAGAATCTCCTTAGTGCTGCTTCGTTCCCGACCTGACACGGTTCGAAGGTTCCTGTTGCGCGAGACCCGACTGTCAACACCACTTATAAAGGGCTGCTCCATCCACAGGTCATCCGGGGCCAACCATCACTCCTGCTATAGCGGATTGCAGGTACAGGACACCGCTACTGCCCCAGCTGCACGGTATTATTCAGTATAAATGATTTTAAATTATTAGTCAATCTTTTTCCAAAAAACTTTTCAGGAATCTGCCCCGCCTTCTTTTTTCTTCTCTTTTTGCTTTTTCCGTAGTTCCCGAAAAAAGTCAGAGAGCATTTTGGAGCATTCTTCCCGGAGTACATCTCTGGTCACAGACACCTGATGGTTAAATCCTTCCATCTCCAGAAGATTAAGTACAGAGCCTGCGCAGCCGGCCTTTGGATTCATACTGCCGATTACCACTCTCGGTATTCGTGCCTGTACGATTGCACCGGCGCACATCTGGCAGGGTTCCAGAGTTATATACATTGTACACTCCTCCAGTCTCCAGTCACCGGTTTTTTTACAGGCCTTACTCATGGCTAACAGCTCGGCATGGGCGAGCACCGTTCCCATTTTATTTCTCTTATTATACCCTCTGGCAATGATTTTCCCTTCTGAGACAATCACGCAGCCAATCGGAACGTCCCCGATTGCGGCTGCTTTTTTTGCCTGCCGGATGGCTTCTTTCATATACTTTTCGTCTTCTGTATATTTTCTCATCCTGTTTTCTCCGTTTTTATTTTTCTTCCGGGAGGAGATGAAGCCAGTAGCCAAATCCTCCGGTTTTAATACGATTTTCTGCCAGGGCAAGAAATACCGGAAACTGATAGATTTCCGCCATATATTTCTCCCGGTTCTCATAAATTCCCGGTACTCCAATACAATAACGGTCTCTTGCGTCATACCGGACTTTTCCCGCAAGAAGATGGTGATGCTTTGCGTAACCGCTACATAAAAACTGATTATCTGAAAACTTTTCCGCTTCCTTTCCAAGTAACGGAAGCTGATTGTCTGAAATCAGATATCCTTCATAAAATGCCGGGTTAAATATGCTGCAGGCCGGCCGGGCTTCTTTCTTTATCCGATCAAAAAAATCTTTCTTTTCCGGTTTGCTTCCTTCCGACATCATCTGGGCCGACATTTCTTCCGGAAATATGTTCTCTTCCCTCGGTTCCTCGGGTTTTTCTTCCGACTCCTCCGGCTCTTCCGCTGGTTCTCCCGGAAATGTGTTCTCTTCCCCCGGTTCCCCCGGCTCCTCCGGCTCTTCCGCCACCTTCTCCGGAAATGTCTCCGCTTCTTTTTCACCGGAAAAAAGCTGTGATATCTGCTCAATGGCAGGAAGCTCTTCGCCAATCCACACGCTTCCGTAGAAGAAGGAATCCTGATAATACAAAATCACCCCGGCCTGGTTCTGTATGCGAAAACCCGTTGGAAGCCGGTCATTTTCATAATGTCGGAAAATCTCCTCATGCTGCTTCCCGAGAGTCAGGCGGTCAAGAACGGTAACCTTCCGGTCATCTTTGTCAGCATAAAAGCAAAGACGCATCGGCATCTCTTCCATAAGACGCTCATCTTCTATCTGAATTGTCAGTTTCAGACCATCTGCTTTTTGTTCCGCTTTGATAAATCCCTTACATTCTTTTTTCTGTCTGTTGTCATAACGATATAAATAAGAAAGTATTCTCTGATAATCCGCCATCCGAATACCCCTTTTTTCATTAGTGTATTCATCCGGATTCTTTTTATGACAAACAGAGTCACTCCTGATTTGTGGTCAGAAGGTCTGACAGCATGGCAAACTGTGCAAGAGTCAGCTTTTCTCCCCGAACCGCTACCGGAAGTCCCATTTTTTCAAGAGCATTTACCACTTCTTCCTTCGAAATCTTTAATTCAGAAGAATTATGAAGGCCGTTTTGCAGTGTTTTTCTTCTCTGATTAAAGGATGCACGGATGATTTTAAACATGAAGGCCGGATTCTTTACCTCCACCGGTTTCTTCTCATGCTTTGTCAGACGAATCACCGCAGACCCCACCGCCGGTCTTGGCATAAAACAGTTTGGCGGAACATTTGCCACAATATAAGGCTCTGCGTAATACTGCACCGCCAGCGACAATGCGCCATAATCCTTTGAGCCCGGACCGGTTTGCATACGGTCGGCGACCTCTTTCTGTACCATCACGGTAATCGAACCCAGCGGCACTTCATTTTCCAGAAGACCCATGATAATCGGCGTTGTGATATAATATGGAAGATTTGCCACCACCTTGATTGGCTTTCCCCCGTTTCTTTCTTCTGCCATCTGGCGAATATCCACTTTTAAAATGTCGTCATTTATCACGCTGACATTATTATAATCAGACAGGGTGTCCTGCAGAATCGGAATCAGATTTTTGTCAATTTCCACTGCGACCACTTCTCTGGCTGCCTCTGCAAGATATTGTGTCATCGTGCCGATTCCCGGGCCGATTTCCAGCACAAAATCCTCCGGACCGATATGGGCCGCAGCAATAATTTTATCAAGAACCTGCGTGTCAATCAGGAAATTCTGTCCGAATTTTTTTTGAAAATTAAAGCCGTATTTTTGTAAAACCGCAATTGTTTCCTGCGGATTTCCCAGTGTTGCCATAGTTTCCTCTCCTTCGTGATGGTCTTTTTATAATCATCCTGTGCAAATTAAGCGAAATTTTCTCTTCTGTTTTCAGGAAAGCCGGTACAGACGCATTGCATTTTCATAGGTAGCCTGCTGTACTTCTTCCGCGGAAATTCCCCGAAGCTGTGCAATTTCCTCTGCCACATAGGTCAGGTAAGCAGAAGAATTTCTTTTTCCCCGGAAAGGAACCGGCGCCAGATATGGGCAATCCGTCTCCAAAACCAGATGAGAAAGAGGGATCTGCGCTGCCACCTTTTTCAGCGTTTTGGAATTTTTAAATGTCACCACTCCGCCGATTCCCAGGTAATACCCCAGCTTAACATACTCTTTTGCCATTTCCAGAGACCCGGAATAACAATGTATCACGCCGCCGGTCGTTCCTGCGTGTTCCTTTTTCATAATATCAAAGGTATCCTGTGAAGCGTCTCTGCTGTGAATGACCACCGGCAGATTTTCTTCCCGGGCAAGCCTCAGCTGCCGGATGAACCATTCCCTCTGCACCTCTTTCGGGTCCGCCATCCAGTGATAATCCAGACCGATTTCCCCTACCGCAACAATTTTGTCCCGATGACAAAATTCCCGCATCTGTTCCATTCTTTCTTCCGTCAAATCCTTTATCTCGCAGGGGTGAATCCCCACGGTTCCATACAGAAACGGAATGCGCTCTGTAAGCTCCAGGGTCTGGAGAAGATTTCCCCAGCCATTGCTGATATTTACCACCTTATCCACACCGGCATCCTTCAGATGGGCAAGAACCTCATCCCGGTCTTTATCATATTGTTTATCATCATAATGTGCATGTGAATCAAAAATCATGCAAATCCCTTCCTCTTCTATTCGGAAAAACCACTTCAGGAACACCTTGGCCTTCCTGAAGCGGGAGTCTTCTCCGATAAGATAAAGGCTGTCGCAGAATGTATGTGTACATTTTACGGCAGCCTTCGATTATCACCTGTCTAAAAGAGTACAATCTTTCATTTATTGGAAAGATTCTCTCTGATGTTTACTTTTTAACAGATTTCCGCTCCCGCAGGCATTTCCTTTTCCGGAACCATTAAAGAAAGATTACCGTCTGCATCCTCTGCACATAAAAGCATTCCCTCAGACAGCACGCCTGCCAGCTTCGCAGGTTTTAAGTTCACCAGAACCATTACCTTTTTACCAACCATTTCCTCCGGTGTGTAATGGGCTTTGATTCCGGATACAATCTGTTTTACCTGACTTCCGATTTTTACCTGAGAACAGAGAAGCTTTCTTGATTTCTTTACCGCTTCGCAGGAAATGATTTCACCTACCTGGAACTGCATCTTTTCGAAATCATCAAAAGTAATCTCTTCTTTTGCCTCGATATCAATGACAGGCTCTTCCGGTTCTTCCGGCTCTGCTTTTGCAGCGTACATTGCTTCTACCTTCTCAAGAACCTCTTTCACATCCAGTCTTGCGAAAAGAATCTCCGGTTTATCGGTTACTTTTGTACCGGATTCATAAAGACCGAACATATCAAGCTCGTCCATGGTACGCTCTTTTGAATTTAACTGTGCAAAAATCTTTTCTGCAGTTTCCGGCATAAAGGAGCTCAGCAGGGAGGTACCGATGGTAATGCTTTCCACCAGGTTGTAAAGCACGGTAGAAAGTCTGTCCTTCTTCTCCGGATCTTTTGCCAGAAGCCAAGGGGTTGTCTCGTCGATATATTTATTGCAGCGTTTGAAGAGATTGAAAATCTCTGTCATGGCATCCGCTACGCGAAGCTTGCTCATCTTGTTAATGACTTTATGTTTGGTGTCCAGAGCAACATCCATCAAATCCTTGTCAAAACCGTCTGTCTCGCCGCAGTTTGCCACAACGCCGCCAAAATATTTATTGGTCATGGAAATGGTACGGTTTACCAGGTTACCGAGAGTGTTGGCCAAATCAGAATTCAGTCTCTCCACAAGAAGCTCCCAGGTAATTACGCCGTCGTTTTCAAATGGCATTTCGTGAAGAACGAAATAGCGGACTGCATCCACACCGAAAAGCTCTACCAAATCGTCTGCGTAGATAACATTTCCTTTGGACTTGCTCATCTTGCCGTCTCCCTGCAGAAGCCACGGATGTCCGAACACCTGCTTCGGAAGCGGAATGTCTAATGCCATCAGGAAAATCGGCCAGTAAATGGTATGGAAACGAATAATATCCTTACCAATCAGATGAAGGTCTGCCGGCCAGTATTTCTCAAAGAGCTCTCCGTGATTGCCGTCGCAGTCATAGCCAAGTCCGGTGATGTAGTTGGTAAGTGCATCCAGCCACACATAGGTTACGTGCTTCGGATCAAAATCTACCGGGATTCCCCAGGAGAAAGAGGTTCTGGATACACATAAATCCTGCAGTCCCGGCAGCAGGAAATTGTTCATCATTTCATTTTTTCTGGATTCCGGCTGAATGAACTCCGGATGTGTATTGATATGTTCAATCAGACGGTCCGCATATTTGCTCATTTTAAAGAAATAAGCTTCTTCTTTTGCCGGCTGGCATGGACGTCCGCAGTCCGGACATTTGCCGTCCACAAGCTGGGATTCGGTAAAGAAGGACTCACAAGGAGTACAGTACATTCCTTCATAATATCCCTTATAAATATCACCTTTATCGTATAATTTACGGAAAATCTTCTGAACCTGTTTTTCGTGGTCTTCGTCCGTTGTACGGATAAACTTGTCATAAGAGGTGTTCATCATATCCCAGATGCGCTTAATCTCACCTGCAGTCTGGTCAACAAACTCTTTTGGAGAGATTCCGGCTTCTTTGGCCTTTTCCTCTATTTTCTGTCCATGCTCGTCCGTTCCGGTCTGAAAACGAACATCATATCCTTCTTTTCTTTTGAATCTTGCAATAGCATCTGCCAGCACGATTTCGTAAGTGTTTCCAATGTGCGGCTTGCCGGATGTATAGGCAATGGCCGTTGTAATATAATATGGTTTTTTGCTCATGTCTGCCTCCTGATTTATCAAATATCTCATAGACTGGATATGCTCCATTGGATGCGTATTTATTTATTATAAGATAAATGGTTTTATTCGTCTATGGGTAATTTACTGAAAAACTAATACTTTTCCCCATCAATTCATAGTATAATAGTGAAAACCCTGATAATTCACCCTGAAAGGAGCTCTGAATATGCGTCATAAGTCCAGATTTTTTCTATTTCCCCGCTGTCTGCTTTTTTTCGTTTTCATCACGGTTTCCCTTTGCGGATGCGGCAGCAGCAAAACTTCCGAAACAGAAAAATTCGATTTATTTCTTGAAGACTGTTTTAAAGAAATGGTTTCCGATAATACCGTCTCCCTCCACTTTAAACTCTCTTCTCCTGAAAAATACGGACTTTCCGATTCCCTCCCGGCCACCTTTTCCGATTTCTCCTACGAAAAGCAAAAAGCGGACTGTAAACGCTCCGCCGAACTTCTGGAAACCTTAAACAGCTTTTCTTCTTCTGAGCTTTCCGAAGAACAGAAGCTCACCCGGGACATTTTCAAAATAAAACTGGAACAAAATGTCGCTTCCGAAAAATATATTCTTTACCAGTCTCTTCTGGGCTCCGATGGTCTTCCTTCGCAGATTCCGGTTACTTTGTCAGAATATTATTTCAACAACGAAAATGATGTCAAAACCTATCTGTCTCTGATGAATCAGATTCCGGATGTTTTTGAGCGTCTTCTCGCTTATGAAGAAGAACGCCGGGATGCCGGAATGCCATGTCCGGATTATCTCATCACCGACACCCTGGAACAGATTGACCAGTTTATTTCCGGTACCGCCGAAGACAATCTCCTGACCGAAACCTTCCGGGAACGGATTCAGAATGTCCCTGAAATGAGTAATGACCAGAAAACGACCTACATACATAATAACCGTTCTCTTTTTGAACAGGTCGTTCTCCCGGCTTATCAGTCTCTGAGCAGCTCCCTGGAAGGCTGGATTGGCACCGGAACAAAAAAAGAACGTCTTTGTCAGTACGAAAACGGACAGGACTATTACCGCCTTCTTTTATTATCCCGGGTCGGTACAAACCTTTCTCCGGAACAGTGCATTACCGTTCTGGAAGAGCAGCTCCAGGGTACGGTAAAAAATGTATCGGAGCTCTTAGGCAAATATCCGAACCTCTCTTCTGACTATCTGACAGCAGAGCCCGAATATTCCGAGCCAAAACAAATATTTGACGAACTGAAAACCAGTACTTTACTTGATTTTCCGGAGCTTACCGATGTAGACTGCAACTTAAAAGAGGTTCCGTCTTCCCTGTCAGGCACCTCCGCTTCCGCCTTTTACCTGGTACCTCCCATCGACAGCACCGATGCCAACGTAATATATATCAATAACAACCGCGTAAACAGCCGCGATATGTTCTCTACTCTCGCCCACGAAGGCTATCCCGGCCATCTGTATCAGACCAATTACTACCAGAAAATGTGCAATCCGGTTCCTTTGCGCTCTCTCCTTCGCACCGAAGGCTATGATGAAGGCTGGGGAACCTACGCCCAGCTCTACAGCTATCAGTTTCTGAATTTCAAAGACACAGACGAAAAAAATACGGAGGCGCTGCGAAAGCTGCATCAGAACAATGACCTCTTTTCTTTATCTTTGTCCGCTCTCAGCGATTTATACGTCAACTATAAAAATTATGACAGAGATACTCTGGAGGAATATCTGAAAAAATATGGCATCACCGGAGAAAGTGTTTCTTCCATCTATCAGTATGTGACGGAAAATCCGGTTTCGTATCTTTCCTACTGCATGGGCTACTATGAATTTATGCAGCTTAGAACCAACATGGAGGAAGCGCTGGGAGACAGCTTCGACATCAAAGAATTTCATCGTATTGTCCTTGATACCGGCTCCTGCCCATTCCCGCTTCTGAAAAAGGAACTGATGAAAAAATGTTCGTAAAACAGATTTCCGATTCATAAGGAGTAATTTCCCATAAAAAGAAGAAGCAGGGGAATCCTGATGATTCTCCTGCTATCCGAAAAAGCCTGCCGTATAAAAGCACTCCATTAAAATTACAAGAAATACAATCTTTGTATACAAATCATTTGCCTTAAAGTCATACTCCGGATGCTTCCGTTTATAAACAAATGCGATTCCCGCAAGAATCAGAAATACTGCCACGGACCCCGCAAACAGGTACTTCGTAAACGGAATCAGCCCCAGGTCTGATAAAACAAACTCCAGCACAAGCAACGGTGCTACCACATAATACAAAATCGTATTAATAATATTCATTGTCTTCTCGTTCATCCCACAGCTCCTTTTGGATTTTCTTCTAGTATAACACAGAATAAAAAATAGTGTGAAAAAAGCTGTCACAACCTTATTCTTCAGAGCCGAAATAGATGAGACAGCCAAAAATTATTACTTATTTTTTATAAAATTTAAATGCTCTGATATTAAAATCCTTTGCCTTTTCTCCGGTTTTTAACACAGGTACAAACTTTGAATAATAATATTTATTATAAGAGAACTTTTTCTTTTTACTAAGCTTTGATAATTTAATCTTTTTTCCCGGCTTAATATTGGCAACTGCCTTATATCCCTTATCCTCATATGTCGATAAATATACCTTATAATATTTTACACCACTGATTTTAGGTGCTTTAATATATATCGCTTTTGTTTTTCCCGCCTGAGCCATTTTATAATTGGCTTTATTTATAGTAGAAAATGCCTGCAATTTAGACCATCCGGAAACCGCTGTTCCACTGTTATACAAATCAATCACCCTTGCGTGATAATAAAAAATCTGATTTGCACAAGTCACCTTATTAAAAGTTGCGTAAAAAATACAATATGTTGATGCAATCTTTTTCTTATTGTAGTTATACAAATTAACCTGATAACCATATCCTTTGGATAATTGAGGAAGCTTAATGCTGACATTTTTCTTATCCGGACTTATGTAATAGACCTGAGAACTTTTAGGCGGAGCAATCGCTGCATTTGTTTTTAAAGGGTTTATTATTATCATGCCAAAAACAAATATCATTATTAACAATTTAATTTTTTTCAATAAATTCACATCCTTTTTTGCATTAAATGATTCCCTGCTATGATATATAACAAAGAACCGCTACAAAAAACTATTGCAGCAGTTCCCTGTTATTATCCTATATCGTTTTTATGAATCTGTATTATACTGTCCCCTGTATTATTTCCATACATAAATAGAACCGGTAGAATATACTCCACTCTTCACAAGTTTGCCTCCCACCTTGATATACGGAATAACCTTAATATAATTATATGCTCGTTTCTTATAATTTTTCGTCACACGGAATGTATATTTTTTCTTTGAAGATAATTTTATTGTCTTAACTTTTCTATATTTACCATTCTGGCTCTTGGCAACATACACTTTATAATACTTCACACCCGGAGTCCGTTTTAAAGAAAGAGTAAAACCTTTTTGATTAGATTTCGACTTTCCGGACAGAGAAGGCACAGAGAAATATTTAAATCCTGACCAACTTCCGTAATAGGTCTTACCAGAACTGTAATTCTTATAATATGCTCTTGCACGATATTTATAAACAGCATTTTGACTAAAAGGATGATATAACGTAGAATAATAATTATCTACCCACGCTCTTTTTGAACCTTTATAACATTCAAACTGTACTCCTGTGGCATTTGCCGGTTTATTGGCAACTAATGAAATCTTTTTGGTGTAACTCAAAACGGATTCAATACCAATATTCTTTGAAGACATACCGACAGGTGCAGTATTAACATCAGCAGAACCTATATAAGAATCATAGATTTGACCATTGTAATAATATCTGTAAGAAACATACAATGAACCAACATAACCTTTTCCTGGATTAAACACCTTATAATTGGTATTATAATCCGTTCCAGTCCAAATCACATTGCCATTAACATTCTCAATACAATAATCTTTAAATGTACGATAAGAAGGCACATCCGGTTTCTCCCAGGAAATCTTAAAGGATGTCGTTCCATATGTGAAATTAACTGTAGCAGCTTCTGTCGGTACTTTCACAAAGATACACATTGCAAAAATTGCAAACAGTGAAAATACTGTCAATTTCAAACTTTTTTTCATAGTTATCTCTCCTTTTCATAATAAATAAAAAACCATAGACTGTATCCATAATAGTACAGTCCTATATTGTAAGATTATCATAATAATTTCACCGTGTCAACGAGTATTTTTGGTAGTTCCGCTCATATTTGGTACACATTTCCTGTTTTCCCACCGCTTATTCCCTATTATTCTCTTGACATTTTGTTGGTTTTTGTATAAAATGTATACAGATTTGACATTTTTTAGTGCAGATTTTCAGCAACTTTTTCGGCAATGTATTATTATGGCTTTTTAAAGCCTGTCATGGAGGAGGATTTTTATGGCAGCAAAGATTTTAATGGTTGGAAGTATTATGATGGATCTCATTCTTCAGATGCCTCGTATTCCGCATCCAAGTGAAAGTATTCTCGGAACGAAGTATTCCAATGCCGGAGGCGGCAAGGGAAGTAACTCTGCAGTAGCAGCAGCCCGCGCCGGCGGCGATGTTTCCGTCTGCGGTACTTTAGGACAGGATGCCAACGGAGAAGCACTTCTCGGTATGCTCAAAGAGGTCGGCATGGATGTTTCCAATCTTCGTCTGGAAGAAGGCGCTAACACCGGTATGGCAGTTATCATGCTGGAAGAAGACGGCATGAATCGTCTTGCGATTTATACCGGCGCTAATAACAATACAACTCCGGAAGCAGTGGCAGCTGCTTTTGAAGGCAAAGAGTACGACGCTCTGATGATGCAGCTGGAGATTCCTCTGGAATCCAACGTAAAGGCATTTGAGCTTGCAAAAGCAAGAGGTATGATTACCTGTCTGGATGCAGGGCCTGCTCAGGACTACCCAATCGAAAAATTCCAGGGTATTACTATCCTTTCTCCAAACGAAACAGAGACAGAAGCGCTTGTAGGCATTCTTCCTACCGACGACGATTCCTGCATCGCAGCCTGCAAGATTTTACATGAACGCTCCAATTGTAAATATGTCGTTTTAAAGATGGGCGACAAGGGTTCCTTTATTTATGGCGAGGGCATTTGTCAGATGGTTCCTACCTTTAAGGTAGATGCTGTTGACCCTACCGCTGCCGGCGACTGCTTCACCGGTGTTCTGGTAAAACAATTTGCTGAGACAGGCGATATTATTGCATCCGCAAGATATGCCAGCGCAGCCGCTGCCATTTCTGTTCAGCAGTTAGGCGCTCAGCCTTCTCTTCCGCAGAAAGAAGCCATTGACGCTTTCATTGCAGAAAGAGCTTAATAGAACTACTCATATTTTATTAAAGGGGCTGGCCTGTGACAGCCCCTTCTTTTTTTAAAGTAAGATGACTCGATAGAGGAATTTAACAAATGCGGTCACCCAAAAAAGGCAAATGCGGTGACTCAGAAGAGAGATTTTGCAAATGCAGTCAACCGAAAAAGGCAAATGCGGTGACTCAATAGAGGGATTTTGCAAATGTAGTCACCCGAAAAAGGTAAATGCGATGACTCAATAGAAGGATTTTGCAAATGTAGTCACCAAAAAAAGGCAAATGGGGTGGCTCAGAAGAGAGATTTTGCAAATGCAGTCAACCGAAAAAAGTTTTATAATAAAGGGGCTACCGCATCTAAGGTGAACTGCTCCCCGTCAAGTAGACAATTGAAAAAATATAAAATTTTTCCTGCCAGTAGATTAGTTGCTGGCAGTTTTTTATGCGGCTTGCCAGTAGATTTCATGTTTTTCCATGGGAGTTAAAACTCCAAGATTTCTTTGC
>JALEIY010000102.1 GCA_022769785.1 Eubacterium sp. | reverse complement strand
CAAAAGCTTTCTATTCCATTGAAAAAGGGGAGTTATACGCTTGGTAAACACGATTTATTTGCTGTAGTTCTTTCACTAAGATATCTCATCAACAATGATGATTTTAAATCTTTTAAACGCTCTCTTATTCTGTTAATCAAGCGAGTACTTAAGCAGTGTCCACACTTAACACAGGCACAACTATTAAAACAAATGGGATTCCCTGAAAATTGGGAGAAGATTTGCAGATATAAATTATATTAAAATCATATAAAGCGGCAGCCCTGGAATTCTCATCTCAGGAAGCTGCCGCCTCTGGACACCCATTGTTTTCTGCGTCTGTGTATACATTGGCCATACACCGCCTTGAAAACAAAAGCTGCTGTAACCTCCATCTTACATGAAGATGAAAATCACAGCATCCTTTTGGATATGCAGTTTAATTCGAAAAGTCGAATCTTTCAGTAATCTCTGATAATATATGCTAAGCCTCTCATATTCTCCTACAAATACAGAGGAATTATCATTTTATCATTTCGCAGTTATTTCTATGACCAACGGACCAAAGAACGGATGTTTCGGTCTGATTTGTAATGTATTATTGATAATTGTAATATCGTCGTTGATAGGTGTGAATGTATCTGTGCTATGGTTGCAGAGTGTATGCAAATCCTCGATGATGATTTTCACATTTTCATCTGCCACATCTACAAATACTGTTCTCACTCCATGTTGCTCTTTCCCATTAACAGAAACACCAATAAAAGCCTCGTGTCTGCCACAACATTCTTCTTTTAAATTAACATACTGCTTGGCTGCAGCTATGGCATTACGCAGTCCCTTTTCGTTATCTTGTACGCACATGTAAGTATCTCCTTATTTATTGAAGTTTTTACATGAAGTCATTCATCCCACATGTTATTTCTTTACTCTGAATAATCATTCTCTTTTTTCTCTATAGTCTTTCCTGGAAGATGAAATGCAGGAAACAGTGGTAAGGCTTTCTTTTCTGAACTTCCAATTTTCTTTTGTTTCTTATCATTCAAAAACGCTTCCTGCTCCCGTCTCAGCCTCTCGAACTCATATATAGCGTCTGCAACTTGTATCCCATTGCCATAAAAGCAAAATGTGTCATTTGTTTTAATAACAAGTGCGGCAATGTATTCAACGCCAGGAGTCGTTATTTCATTCAATTCAGCATATAACTTGTCCTCTTTATAGACCTCCGCTGTTCTTCCGTCATCCCACAGCATCTTAGCTGGTATGTCATCAAGATATGCCGTAAATGCTCTTCCCGCAAGATTGACACATTGATACTTTTGTCGCTTAAAGGCTTTTAACTTCAATTTGTCTGCAATTGTATAAATGACTGCACCACTAATGTCTTTTCCCAATGCTTCTTTGAATGTTTTCGCCTTATATTTGCCCAACTCAGACTTGTGCCCCTGTTGTCCGATAATGGCAGCATAAGGCTCCATGTAAGCAAATTCATATTTCTTTCCCGAGATTGCCGGCATCAATAACTTCTTGGATTCACGAAACACCGGCCGAAAAATAAATTCCACTTGGATCGTCCGAAAATCCTTGATTGCAGAGATGGCAATGCGTGTTCCGCATATATCAAAGTATTCAATCATAAACAATACCCCCTATTCTCGCTTGTTTTCATTGTAATGGAAAGTAGGATTAACGTCAATTTCTCCAACAAAATTTCCTTTTGGAATTATGCTGAAAGCACCTGCATAAAAAGCTTTGTAAATCATGCGATGCGGGATTGCTTGTAGACACCCATCTATATCATTCCAAAATGCTTCAACACTTCCATAATCGCCTTTCCCTTCTCCGGTGGGCATTGGGGCTGCCTGGCATCCTCAGACTTCGGCTTATTGTAATTCTCTCGCTCAATGATACCTCACTTCTGCTTCACCCGAGCAATATACCGGCTGCTGCCTTCAAGCCGCTATGCTCCAGAACATACGCCCTGATCTCATCATAGGTTTCCTTTTTCTCCGCTGCCGTCAAATCCAGCTCAACTTCAATATGCTGAATCTATTTTAGTTTGGATAAAAGACATACCGTCTCCACATGCACAGCCCCCGGAAACATATCAACGAGGCAGCAGCGTTTTACCCGGTATCCTGCCTCCTGTAGCATTTCCAGGTCGCGCATGAGGCTGGTCGGTTTACAGCTTACATAAATCATTTCGTTTACTCCAAACTGTATGATTTTGCGCAGGGCTTTCGGGTTGATGCCGTCGCGGGGCGGGTCGAGGATAATAAGGTCCGGTTTTTCTTTGAGGTTATCCACAACCTTGAGGACGTCACCGGCGATAAATTCACAATTGACCAGATTGTTATCCACGGCGTTTCGTCTGGCTGCTTCCACGGCTTCTTCGACGATTTCGACGCCGACTACTTTTTTGGCTACCGGGGCCATCATCTGGGCGATGGTGCCGGTGCCGGTGTACAGGTCATAAATCAGCTTGTCTTTCTGTTCGCCGGCGTATTCCCATACTTTTTCATAAAGAACTTCCGCTCCAAGGGTATTGGTCTGGAAGAAGGAAAACGGGGAGATTTTAAATCGAAGATGGAATAAGTATTCATAAAAATAATCCTGCCCGTAAAGGAGGCGGGTTTCGTCGCTTTGTACGACATCGGCTACTCCATCGTTTAAGGTATGAAGAATGCCCACGATTTTACCATCCACGGGAAGTTCCGTCAGCATGGATACAAATGCCTCTTCGTCGAGGGTATCCTGGGTCGTTGTGACGAGATTCACCAGAAGGTCTCCGGTTTTTACGGAGCGACGCAATACGAGGTGTCGAAGAAAACCTGTTTTGCGCATTTTATGATAGTATACCGTTCCACGTTCGGAAAAGAACCGGAGAATTGCCTGTAAAATGACATTAAAATCCGGATCGGTTATCTGACAGTCCTTTATGGATACAATGTCATAAAAGCTGTTTTTCCGGTGCATTCCCAGGGCAAGCGGGCCGTCTTTTTCTTCGTCGCCAAAGGTATATTCCATTTTGTTGCGGTATCCCCGGGTGAGTGGGCTTGCAAAAATGTCTTCGATTTCAAAGTCAAAGCCGCTTTTTTTAATCAGTTCTTCCACCTGACTTTTTTTCAGGGCAAGCTGATTCTCGTAACTGAGATTCTGATAGGGACAGCCGCCGCAGATGCCAAAGTGACTGCAGTCCGGACATTTGTCTTCCAGGATTGACGGTGCCAGGACCTCAAGCAGACGCCCTTCCACCTTGTCTTTTCTTTTTTTTGACACGGAAAACCGTATGGTCTGGCCTTCCAGTGCATTTTTTACGATAATTTTCTGATTCTCTATATTTAAAATTCCCTTATTTGGAAACTCGGTTTTCAAAACTTTGCCTTCTAATATATCGCCTTTTTTCATATTCGCCTCACTGTTTCTATGATTTATGGCATAATCTCTTCCATCTTACAAATATATCCCATAAATCAGATTTTTAATTCACTGAACTTGGACATATAATATCCGTGGCCGTAATGGGCTTCTCCGTATTCATCAATCTGCATGAGCAGGAAGGTCGGTTTGCGGTCTTCCTGTCTCGGATAGGAGAGACTTCCCGGATTCAGGATAGTCAAATCTTCTCCGAAGTAAATAAACGGCCGATGGGTATGACCAAACATTACAATATCTATTTTATTTTTCAGGGCATATTCCCTCAGGTATCTCACATCCCGGTTCACATAGTATGTATGACCGTGAACAAGAAGTACCCGGTAATCACCAATCATGAATATCTCCTGCGATGGGAGATCCAGGTTGTAATCATTATTACCGGAAACCATATGTACCGGACAGTCTACCAGTGATCGTATGTAACTGTCACCTCGTTCCACATCTCCGCAATGAATCAGCATATCGATGTGCCCAACCTGCCGGATGACTCCGGCGACATCATCGTTGCGACCATGGGAATCACTGATCACCAATATTTTCATAGTATCTCCTCTTTCAGCAGAGCCAGTAAATGGCCTCCGCTTTCTCTATATAACTAAAGCAGTTCTTTGATTGCCCGAAGGGCTTTTCCTCTGTGACTGATGGCATTTTTTTCTTCCGGGGAAAGCTGGGCTGTTGTCATTTTCCGGTCCGGAAGATAGAAAATCGGGTCGTAGCCGAAGCCGTTTTCTCCTGCCGGTTCGTCTGCGATACGTCCTTCAATGGTACCGCGGCGAGTTTCAATGCGTCCGTCCGGAAATGCAGCGGCAACCACACAGACGAATCTTGCAGTGCGGACGATAGCCGGTACTCCATGCAGACGGTCGAGCAGTATCTGGTTTTTAATCCGATAGGAGGTATTTTCTCCCATATACCGGGCAGAAAGGACACCAGGCTCTTTATTCAGATAGTCAATCTCCAGACCGGAGTCGTCTGCCAGCACCAGACAGCCGGTAGCCTCCATAACCGCTTTTGCCTTTATGACAGCGTTTTCCTCAAAGGTGGTTCCGTCTTCTACAATATCGATATCTACACCAGCTTCCTTCATGGAAAGGATCTCATAATCAAGGTCACTGAGTATCTCCCGGATTTCTCTCATTTTTCCTTCATTTCCAGTTGCAAATATCAGCTTTTTTTTCATGGTATTTCCTCCGTTTCTCTCCGGCCGATGTATTACTATGCGTCTGTATGGTTCGGTTTGCCCGATACCGGTACATTTTTGGGTTTTTTTGGTGGCCTCGGTCCCAGGAACTGATAAAAATAGGTTTTCATCATGCCGTTGTATATTTTTCTGTTTTTATCTGCTTTTTTGCCAATATATTTTTCTGCATCCTCATAAGCGGATATGACATATTCTGACCAGGAATCCAGATGAGAAAAGGCCTCTCCGATTTCCCTGTAAAGAATCGGTAAATCTTCTTTTTCTTCAAGACGTTCCCCATATGGCGGGTTCGTGATGACAAAACCATATTTCTTTGGGTGACGCAGCTTGTGTACCGGCCTTTGCTGGAAATGTATCAAATGGTCTACACCGGCTCGTTTTGCGTTTTCTCTGGCAGCTTTTACAATCTGCGGGTCAATGTCATATCCCTGAATATCCATCTGAACGCTGCGGTCCACCAGATCTTCGGCTTCCTCATAACCTTTTTCCCATGCGGTGTCTGCAAGAAGGTTCTCCCAGTGCCTTGCCTGAAAATCACGCTTCATTCCCGGTGCAATATTGGCACCCATCATGGCCGCTTCAATCGGAAAGGTTCCGCTGCCGCAAAATGGGTCCACGAGAATCCGGTCTTTGTTCCATGGAGTAAGGCGGATAAGTCCGGCAGCCAGAGTCTCCTCGATTGGCGCCTTGCTCACCATTTTGCGATAGCCCCGTTTGTGGAGGCTCTCACCGGAGGTGTCGAGGGCAACGGTAACAATATCTTTATAGATAGAAATGCGTACCGGATAATCCTCGCCGTTTTCTTCAAACCAGTTGACATGGTAATGTTCTTTCATCCGTTCTACCATTGCTTTTTTTACAATGGACTGGATATCTGACGGGCTGAAAAGCTTGCTTTTCACAGAGGTTGCCTTTGTCACCCAGAAACGGGCATCTATCGGAAGATAGTCTTCCCACGGAATCTGACGGATATTCTGAAAGAGTTCCTCGAAGGTCTCTGCACGGAACTCTCCGGTTTTCAGCAGGATCCGCTGGGTTGTCCGCAAAAAAATATTGGCTCTTACCAGAGCTGCCATATCTCCGGTAAAAGTCACCTTCCCATCCTCCACCTTTACCACATCATATCCCAGATTCATAATTTCCCGTTTACATACTGCTTCTAATCCAAAATGGCACGGAGCCACAAATTCACATTTATTTTTCATTTTTTCTCCTACTGACATTATAATGCCGGTCTGCTTTTGTTTCAATTATTCTAATTATATAGACATTTTACTGACTGAAAAAGAATGTGTCAACTTATTCTTTTATTGGTTCTAATGAAGCACCATGGTCCACAGGTCATTTTTTTCCTTCTCAAGATATCCCCGGTACAGGCGAAGACCACCGGATACCGTGTAGGCCTGTACGCCTTCTTCGTCCAGTTTTCTGGCCGCCAGCATACTGTGCAAACCGGTGTCGCAGTAAAGAAATACCGGTTTTTTGCCTTCCGGCCGGTAACGCCCTTCCAGAATATCTTCCAGAGACACATGAACTGCCATGGGCAGATGTCCTTTGCGGTAGGCCTCTTCACTGCGTACATCGATGAGAATTCCTTCGGAAGCATAGCTTCTTTTCAGAGCATCGGAAATGGTAATCAATTCAAACATGGTCTGCTCCTTCCGAATCTTCTTTCTTTATTCATATGTTACCATAGACAAAATGTACCTGTCTGACAAAGAATCTCCCGCATGCGCCCCTAAAAAACAACAGAGCCGGATTCATATCCGACTCCATTGTCATTTCCTGTTCAGTTTTCTGTATTTCCGGGACACCAGGTTGTCTCAGAAGGACCATAGTTTTTTGCCCCGAGATTTTTTCTGCAGGAGGAACCAACCATGGTCATACTATTTCGATATTCCTGCCCTGCGGGACTGCCATCATCATCAGAGTTATCACTTTCGGATTGATTTCTGCTCTGATTGCGGCTGCTGTTTCTTGCGTTTTCCTGATTCTGATTGCGGCTGTTATTCCGGGTGTCATCCGTACTTCTGTTGCGGCTGTTATTCCGGGTATTATCAGAATTCTGATTACGGCTGCCGTTCTGGGCATTATCAAAATTCTGGTTACGGCTGTTGTTACAGCACTGGTTTCTGGAATTATTCTGAGAATTCTGATTTCTGGAATTATTTTTTGGCATTTTCTCGGCTCCTTTCTTTATTCAAGGCGTTCCTGTCTGGTTGGAACGACAAAGAAAGTATGTGTGTTTTTTTTTAATCTATTCACAAAAACAAAAAGGAGCGCTGTGGAAAAGCCTGTCATTCATTTATTATTTTGCAATAATTTTCATAAATTTCTTCTTTCCGCGTTTTAAGACAAGTCCTTCTTCGCCGAAAGCATCTAAGGTGTAGGATGCCTTGATATCGGTTACTTTTTCTCCATCCAGAGTTACTCCGCCCTGGGTTACATTTCTTCTTGCTTCGGAGCGGGTTGCTGCCAGTCCGGATTTCACAAGAAGCCCTAAAATATCAATGCTTCCGTCCACCATATCTTCTTCTGTCAGCTCGCAGGTTGGCATATTTGCAGTATCTCCTCCCTGGGAGAAGAGCGCTTTTGCCCCTGCTTCTGCCTTTTTCGCCTCTTCTTCGCCGTGAACGAGCTTGGTCAGTTCGTAAGCAAGAATCTCTTTGGCACGGTTTAACTGGCTTCCTTCCCAGTCTGCCATGGCATCAATCTCTTCGATTGGCAGGAAGGTAAGCATACGAATACATTTCATAACGTCGGCATCGCCCACGTTTCTCCAGTACTGATAAAAATCAAACGGAGAAGTTTTGTTCGGGTCAAGCCACACTGCACCAGACTGTGTTTTTCCCATTTTCTTTCCTTCGGAATTAAGAAGGAGAGTAATTGTCATGGCATGCGCATCTTTGCCCAGCTTACGGCGAATCAGTTCGGTTCCACCCAGCATATTACTCCACTGGTCGTTACCGCCAAACTGCATATTACAGCCGTATTTCTGATATAATGCATAGAAGTCATAACTCTGCATAATCATGTAGTTAAATTCAAGGAAGGAAAGTCCCTTTTCCATTCTCTGTTTGTAGCATTCTGCACGGAGCATATTATTTACGGAGAAGCAGGAACCTACCTCGCGTAAAACATCCACATAATTTAAGTCCAGGAGCCAGTCGGCATTATTTACCAACAGTGCTTTTCCTTCAGAAAAGTCGATAAAACGGCTCATCTGCTTTTTGAAGCACTCCACATTATGCTCGATGGTTTCTTTGGTCATCATCTGACGCATATCGGTACGACCGGACGGGTCTCCAATCATGGCAGTACCGCCTCCAATCAGGGCGATTGGTTTGTTTCCTGCCATCTGCAGACGTTTCATCAGACATAATGCCATAAAATGTCCTACATGAAGGCTGTCCGCTGTCGGGTCAAATCCAATGTAAAATACAGCTTTTCCGTTATTTATCATGTTCTTGATTTCTTCTTCATTGGTAACCTGAGCAATCAGTCCTCTGGCCACCAGCTCGTCATATACTGTCATTTTTTTCTCCTTTTATGATTCTCTCTTTTGCCAAAATACTGTATACTGCCCACAGACAGTATACAGTATAATACTACAAGATTATTCTTCTATCAATAGATAACCGCCCGTATTTTTTCTGCGGCTGAAATATACATGGGTATCTGCCTCATTTTTTCTGGGAAACATATAGGAAATGAGCTCTGTAAGCTCTGCTTTTTTCAGGCGCTGCCAGTTCCCCGCCCAATCTCTGTGGGCGGAATCTGTAAAGATTACCTGTCCTTCACAATCTATCCCAAGAAGAATCATGGTATGATAGGAGCCCGCATACTTTTTATCCATAAACCGGACAATCCGCCCGTTATTCCGTTTCATCCGGCTTGTCTCAATCACAACCGGATATCCCTTTAACAGATGAGCACGAATCTCTTTTTCCGCTTCTTCATCCCGAAACGCTCCCACATAACGATGGGAAATCCCATAATGTTCCAGAATCCGGGATATGCCATACAGGGACACCGGCATCTGACGGGCAATATGCTTTCGGTAATTACGAAGCCACAAAGCTTCTCCGAAAATCTCCTTTTCCACCTGACAAGCGGTATCATTCGGCCGCAGATTTGTATATTCTTCCCGGTATGCGGCCAGGAGAGTCGTCAGGGAGCAGCAGGCACAGCCGTGCCGTTTCATATATTCGCTGTATTCCCCGTAATTCCCTGCAGCCTGTCTGAAAACAGGGAAGCTTCTCCGGGAACCATCCAAAGCCGTAATAGTTACATTAAGGACATCCTGCGTCAATGTTTCCGGAAGATTTTTTTCTCTCAGAATCCAATCTCCGTCCTCATTTTTTTCAAAATGAAGCTCTGCCTCCTGCGGCTTCTTCCGGTTTTCTGTCATTTTCTCTGTCTCCTAATACTTAAAGACTGCCACGCCGTAAGCCGGAAGGTCGTAAGCAATCGAATATTTTCTGTCATCTGCTTCCTTTTTGGATGGCTTATATTCCACCGGTCTTTCTGCACCGGAACCGCCAAATTCCGCAGCATCACTGTTTAAAATCAGCGTATGCTTTCTGCGGCAGGTGGTACCCACACGATAATCCGGTCGTGCCACAGGAGTAAAATTACATACGAAGAGCAGATTATTCTTACCGTTTGCCGAATGTCTGGTAAAGGAGAAAATGCTCCGGTCTCCATCATTTGGATTAATCCATTCGAAGCCTTCCGGTTCACAATCTGCCTCATAGAGACATTTATTTTTACGATAAATATGAAGGAGCGCACGCACAAAGCTCTGAAGCTGACGGTTACGGTCCTTATCCAGGAGATACCAGTCGAGTTCTCTCGCTTCACTCCATTCCTGATGCTGTCCGAAATCCTGCCCCATGAACAGGAGCTTTTTGCCCGGATGACCGGTCATAAATGCGTATCCTACCATAAGGTTGCGGAACTTGTCATCATACAGTCCCGGCATTTTTTCAATCATGGAACATTTCAGATGTACTACCTCGTCATGGGACAGTACCAGCATATAATTCTCTGAATATGCGTACATCATGGCAAAGGTCATCTTGTTGTGATTATATTTTCTGAAATACGGATCAAGCTTCATATATTCAAGGAAGTCGTGCATCCAGCCCATGTTCCATTTGAGGCTGAATTCCAGTCCGCCGTATTCTGCTTTATCGGTAACCTTCGGCCATGCTGTGGATTCTTCCGCAATCATCACAACGCCCGGATTACGTTTCTTTACGATAGAGTTCAGGTGTCTGAAAAATTCAATGGCTTCCAGATTTTCATTGCCGCCGTAAATGTTCGGAACCCACTGTCCGTCATCACGACCGTAATCCAGATAAAGCATGGATGCAACGGCATCCACTCTCAATCCGTCAATGTGATATTTCTCCAGCCAGTAAAGAGCATTACAGATGAGGAAGTTTTTAACCTCTGTTTTACCGTAGTCAAATACCTTGGTGCCCCAGTCCGGATGCTCGCCCTTTCTCGGGTCAGCATATTCATAAAGACAGGTGCCGTCAAACTCTGCCAGTCCAAAGGCATCTCTCGGGAAATGCGCCGGAACCCAGTCCAGAATAATACCAATCTTATTCTGATGCAGATAATCCACAAAATACTGGAAATCTTCCGGAGAACCGTGACGGGAAGTCGGAGCGAAATAATTCGTTACCTGATATCCCCAGGATCCATCAAACGGATGCTCTGCGATACCCATCAGTTCCACGTGGGTATATCCCATGTCCTTAACATATTCTGTAAGTTTCACCGCCAGTTCCCGGTAATTATAAAATCCATCCGGATTCTCTTCCGTAGCGGCGTGCTTCATCCAGGAACCCGGATGAACCTCATAAACAAACATTGGGCTCTTTTTTTCATTGAACTTTTTGCGTTTTTTCAACCATTTTTCGTCATTCCAGACAAAACCGGAAATGTCCGCAACAACGGAAGCATTGTTCGGACGGACCTCTGCCTGAAAAGCATACGGGTCTGCTTTCATAACCTGTGCCCCGCTCTGCGCTGTCACGCAATACTTGTATATATCACCGACACAGATTCCTTCGATAAAGAGCTCATAAATTCCCATCGGCTCCATTCTTTTCATTGGATGGGCCTGTGTATTCCAGCCATTGAAATCTCCGACTACCGATACGCTTTTTGCATTTGGCGCCCAGACAGCAAAATATACTCCTTCTTTATCTCCGATTGCCGTTGGATGTGCTCCAAGTTTATTATATAAATCATAATGCGTACCATTTCCAAATAAGTATTGATCAAATTCCGTAATAAAATTGGTCTCCTGCATTCTGCAACCCCCCTGTAATACTTTATTAGTTAAAGTATAGCACAAACCGATACCCTGTGGCTATATTTTTTATGAGAAACGAACCTCCGGATAATAGCAGGAATATCCCCACATACACTTTTTTTCTGCGTGCGGCGGGAATTCCATGGAATCCAGATATTCCTTTTCCGAGGAAGAATTTTCCACAATCTGAAGATTACGTTTTGCAAGACGGATATCTTCACAAACCGATTCATAATTGTCTGCTCTTCCCACTATTTTGAGTGCACTGATTCCCATTTCCTTCATGCGGTATAATGCACACATGGCACAGGCATCATGGTGGAAATGTACATTATAAAGATAATCATTCTGATTGATTTTCTGTTTTTCGTCAAATGAATTCACGGAGGTAATCATCTTTTTCGGACGACTCCTCAAAAAGCCGCAGGTAGAGCCACATTCTTTCCGATGCATTCCCAGACAATAACAGTCTGACAGGACGCATCCGTTTCGCATAAAGAACACTTCATATTCCATGTCATCAAATGCATTACAGATTGACGCAATCTCATCAAGGGACAAATCTCTTGGCAAAATGATTCGTTTCACCCCTGCCTCCCGGTAATATGCGGCGATATCTTCGTTATAAATTGCGCACATGGTACTTGCCACCGTGCGAATTCCTTCTTCGTGAGCAGCTTTTGCAAGGTGTATATCTGATACAATCAGACCGTCCAGCTCCGCCTCTTTCATAGCCGGAAAATAATTTTTTCGCACATAATCAATCTGTGCCGTACTGTAACAGTTGGCATTCATTGTAACAAAAGCACTTTTTCCCGCAGCCTTTATTTTTTTTGCCAGCTCTGTCATTTCTCCAAAATTATATCGATTGGCATTTTTACCAAAGCCGGACATCCGGTTTATATCCGCATATTTTCCAAAGGTTTCAAACCATCCTTCATCGTAAAATCCCAGATATAACTCATCGGCTCCCGCTTCCACAAAACGTTCCAGACATTCTCCATTATTTAATGGTACGAGTACTTTCACCGGACACACCTCCTTTCATTACTTCATTGATTTCTCTTACCGGAAAATAGATTTTACGGTCA
This sequence comes from Eubacterium sp., assembly GCA_022769785.1. Taxonomy (GTDB): domain Bacteria; phylum Bacillota; class Clostridia; order Lachnospirales; family Lachnospiraceae; genus Anaerobutyricum. The sequence continues at coordinate 7,001 of JALEIY010000102.1, read as the reverse complement.
ATCTTTTTTCCAATAATTCTGCTCTCATTATTATAGAAGTAAATCGTTCTTCCATAGCGAAGAATATCAACATTTTTCTCCCCGAATCTTGCTTTATAATGCTCATATATTCCGGCACATTCCATATTGCAGTTCAGATTCGGACGGAATTTCTGTTCCATATCTTTATGAATGGAGGCAAATTTACAGATATTACCGGTTGACATATAACAAAATGGTCCATGGACACAAAGCTTTGCTTCTCCGAGGTCACAGTCTGTCAGATTAATGTAGCGGCTCATCATATCCAGCTCGATAGCATGAATGTTATTTTCTGCCATTATCATATTATCTTCGGAAGCCAGCAGATTTGGAGTCATCTCGCCCACATCATACGGTCTTACTCTCACATCTCTGGAGTCTTTGAAAAACAGACGTCCCAGATTTATTTTCTGTTCACAGTTTTGTGAAACATACCGGAGCATTCCCACATCATTTACCGTAATTTCATCTATAATCTCTTTTCCCTGCGCAAGTATTTCATCCAGTCTGTTTTTTGCAATCTGTAAGTCCTTCTGGCTGAAAACCGGAAGAGTCAGTGTCATTTTCCATCCGTTTTCTTCGCAGCGTTTTATCAGGTGCTTCCAGAAATTAATATGTAAAAAATACTGGCTGCAAAATGACGAGCCTGCATAAATTCTTTCCAGAGGCTCCTGAATATTATTGTTTAAAACCACACATTCTATAATGCGCTGTAAGTACTCTTCTTTTATCACTGCCCTGTTTGCCGTTTCACACAAATTCAGACAAAATGCTGCCATGGCTTTCCGTCCTCCTTATTCTTCCTGTGTTTTTCTGTGACGATTCACAATCTGCTCTGAATAATCTCTGAGTGCCAGAATATCTTTTATTTTGAATGCCAGACATCCGCCATTACATTTCCGGACTTCTCTCGCATGACAATCCGCACATTTTTCCGAATACACCGTATTACATGCATAGGCATCAATGGTTCGCTGATAGTAGTTTTCCAGTTCCCGGATTCCTGCGAAATCACCGATATTTTGCTTCGTGCACTCTGATAGTCCAAAACAACGTACCGCCGTTAAATCCTGCCGAATATCAATAACCGGGGAACATTTTACGATTTTATCGGAAATATTGCTTTTCCCAATGTTATCCCGAATATATTTGTTTTTTTCGTATTTGCGGAATTCTTTGACGTCTTCCGGTGTAATCAGACAGGACGGCAGCTTGTTGCAGTCATAGTTTGGTATAATTTCATTGTCTAACAGTTCATGAAAAAACTGAAGCATTCTCGGTTTCATTTTATTGAAATAAACATGGGCGTCTGCATTTCTGTTATCTTCCAGATTTGGAACGGTAATGGAAACACGGACATGATGGAACTGGTATTTTTTCAGAAGCTTTAAAATGTATTCGTATGGAAATTCCGGCTGATACATATTAATTCCCAGTGTAACATTTTTCTTAAACATTCTGGTTTCAATCATATAATCCAGATTTTTACACAGCCGGGCAAAGTTTTTTTCTCCGATGTCTTCCGGACAATTGCAGTTTACAAGAATACGAACCTTCGGATGGCATACCACATCCCAATACTTATCCAGAAGAATGCCATTGGTATAAACCACTACGGTCTTTACTCTGTCATCTGAAATAAGCATCCGTAAATACTCTTCGAAATGCGAATGTACGGTCGGTTCCCCGCCGATTAATCCCACAGAGGAATGACTGCCATCTCCCACAATAAAATCAACTGCTTTCCGAAAGTTTTCTTCGGATATTTCATTGGTATCTTTATTCACAAATTCATTTGCAAAGCAATACGGACATCTTAAATTGCAGACATCCGTCATCATAATATTCGCCATTTTTTCTCCTTTTTTGTTCAAGATGATTCCCTTTTCCGAAAAAAAGCCTCCACAAGATATCACGCTCTGATACCATCATGGAGGCCTGAACTATTGAAATATCAATTATTTATCGCTATAGGAATCTCCTTTTCCATAGCTGTCACTATAGGAATCACTGTAGCTGTCTTTCTTTCCATAGCCTTCGCTATAGCCGTCTGCATGTGCATAGCCTTCGCTATAGCCATCACTGTAGCTGTCTTCCTTTGCATAGCCCTCGCTGTAGCCTTCTGCATGTGCGTAGCCTGCTGCCTCTCCATAGCTGTCTTTCTTTGCGTAGCCTTCACTATAGCCTTCACTGTAGCTGTCTTCTTTTGCATAGCCTTCGCTGTAACCGTCTGCGTGTCCATAGCCTTCTGCGTAGCTGTCTTCTTTTGCGTAGCCTTCGCTGTAGCCTTCTGTATGTGCGTAGCCTGCTGCTTCACCATAGCTGTCTTTCTTTGCATAGCCTTCGCTGTAGCTATCTTCTTTTCCATAGCCATCACTATAGCTGTCTTCCTTTGCGTAGCCTTCGCTGTAACCGTCACTGTAGCTGTCTTTATAGCTGTCACCATAGCCTTCGCTATATGTGCTTTCTTTTCCATATCCCTGTGTTTCACCATATACCATAGTTATGTACCTCCTTTTTTATAAAATCTACCATTTATTAGTGCGATTTGTCAACCGCTTTTCCTGAAAATATCATTCGGAAATGACTTTAATCCAGCCTTCCGGTGCTTCAATATGTCCCATCTGAATACCCGTTAATGTATCATACAGCTTCTTTGTAACCGGACCCATTTCGTCCATACCGGATGGGAAGCAGATTTCCTCGCCATGGTCAACAATCTTGCCAACCGGGGAAATAACGGCTGCGGTTCCGCAAAGACCACATTCTGCAAAATCTTTTACTTCATCAAATAAAACTTCTCTGTGCTCTACTTCCATGCCAAGATAATGCTCTGCCACATACATCAGGGAACGACGTGTGATGGATGGAAGAATACTGCCGGATTTCGGTGTCACCAGCTTGCCGTCTTTTGTGATAAAGATGAAATTCGCACCACCGGTCTCTTCAACCTTTGTACGTGTTCCTGGGTCAAGATACATATTCTCATCGAAGCCCTTCTGATGAGCATCCACAATGTTATGAAGACTCATGGCATAGTTAAGTCCTGCTTTAATATCACCGGTTCCATGAGGTGCCGCACGGTCAAAATCAGATACACGAATCACAATCGGTTTTACACCGCCTTTAAAATACGGACCTACCGGAGTAACGAAAATACGGAACTGATATTCATCTGCCGGTTTTACACCGATAACCGGATTAGAACCAAACATGTACGGACGAATATATAATGTGGCTCCGGAGCCAAATGGCGGTACATAAGCCAGGTTTGCTTCTACAGTTTTTACAACGGCTTCTACAAACTTATCTTCCGGATATACCGGCATCTCCAGTCTGCGGCAGCTGTCTGCCATACGGGATGCATTGAGGTCCGGACGGAAACATACCACCTTTCCGTCTTCTGTCGTATAAGCTTTTAAGCCCTCAAAGCAGGTCTGCGCATACTGCAGCACACCGGCACATTCATTAATGGTTACCGTAGGGTTATCCGAAAGCACTCCCTCGTCCCATGCTCCATCTTTATAATTTGAAATAAATCTGGCTGCTGTCTCCTGATAAGTAAATCCAAGATTACTCCAGTCGATGTTTTTCTTTTCCATTTTGATGACTTCCTTTCTGTATATCATTTCATCAGGAATAACTCTCCTGTATCGGTTCACGTGGCACACCCCATGAAAGAACTGGCGTCCATTGACAGCCTTCCATCGGATGAATTCCGTCGCGCAAATCAAATTTGAAATGATTGTATCACAGTTTTTTCATTTTTTCCACGGAATATCGGAAGGTATTCAAAAAAATGCAATCTTTTTTTAGCTGTCCTTCATTTTATATTCATGGAAATACGTTATTTTTCTGCCGGACCGTTCACAACAGTTCCATCTTTTTTATCAATCCTGCGGATTCACCAGCAGATAACCACCACTGGTTGACTTTCCGCCCCAGTATACTCTTTTTCTTGTAAAAACCGTACAGGAAAACATATACGGAACCAGGCTTTTTACGGTTGCATATTTCACTCCGAAAACTGCATCTGACCGGTTTGCAGAATCAGCGACGATTGCCTTACCGGTATTTGTCATTCCAAGCAAAACCATAGTATGACAGCTGTTGGCCCATTTTCTATCTTTTTGTTTCGTCGTGCGATTATAATTCGCTGCTACAATTACCACCGGATTCCCGGTCTTCAAATGTGCTTCTATATCCTGTACCGCTTGCGCATTCGCCTTTGCCATACTTGTCTCTTCCGGATCACCTATGGTTTTTACATAACGGTTTTTTATACCATAGCGGCTAAGCGCCTTACTGATTCCATACAGTGAGACAGGCCTCTGATCTCTGGAGGCCTTCGTATAATTTTCCTTCCATACTGCTGTACCAAATACTTTTGGTTCCAGGGTCTCAATGGTAAAGGCCGGTCCGCTTTTCATGCCCTTGAATCCACTGAAAACCGTGGTCAGAGCGCAGGCGGCACATCCGTGTTTCGGAAGATATTTTCTCTCCACGATTCCTTTTCCATCTGTCTTATTCGCATCTCCAGACTGATTATAAATCGTATAGGTTCTTGACTCCGGATAACCATTCACCGTTACCTGAAGCTTGTCTCTCCTGCTGGAAGTTGGAAGTTCTGTATAAGGCGTGGTAATGTTATCCGGGGAAATGATTTTCAAAGCACAGGTCAGTACGGCTTTGCCAGTCTTACAGGTAATTGTGGAAACTCCCGGCTGTAAAGCAGAGATAACTCCCGTTTTATTTACTGCCGCCACTGTTGTATTTGAAGAAGAATATGTACATTTATTTCCATAATTTAAAGTCTGAAGTGAAAACTGGCTGTCCACACTGAGTCTGAGAGAATCCTCACTCAAAGAAGCAACATAAATCTTACATTTTAACTGCTTTCCATTGGAACGACATACCACATAGGTAACACCAGTCTTTTTGGCGAGGACTTTTCCTTTTTGGGACACTTTAACCACGGAAGGATCCTTAGACTCCCACTTTGTATTATTTCCGTTTTTTACTTTTAAAACACAGGTGCCTCCTTTTGCAAGGGTAACCTTTGTGGCATTCAGCGACATTACGGTAACCTTACAACGGTATCTCCGGCTTCCAACCCTTGCCGTCACGGTTGTTTTTCCGCCTTTTACGGCAGTAATTTTTCCTTTGCTTACCGTGGCTATTTTTTTGTTGGAGGAATACCATTTTACTTTCTTCGCTGAGACCCCCTTCATTGTAATCTGCGTCGTTTTCCCCTGTACAATAGTCACCGACTGTCTGCTGAGCCGGCGGCTTGCCGCTTCGGCATCCTGCTTTCCTGCTGTCAGCAGAAACAGCAATGCAAACATGAAAAACAACAGGCTTTTTGGATTCAAGTGCTTCATAAATACCTCTCCTTTTCTACATCTCCCGAAGCCAGAGAGATGCTATGGTCTCCATACCTTTTTTGTCCGGATGTACTCCATCGATGGTGGAATAGGAAATACCATGACGGGCAGTGTCTGCCAGATGCACATCTGCCTTCCTTGCGATATCTCTGATAATATCCGAATAAATCCGAGAAGAAATACAGGCATCCACATTAAAAAATGCATCTTTCCTATCCGCCGGCAGTTCCCCCTCCAATATGGTTCCACACCATATCTGTGCCTGCGGGTACAGAAGCTTTAATGTATAAATCATGTCCTGATATTCTTTTTTAAATTCTTCCGGCAATACTCCAAAGCCCCAGTCATTGGCACCCATATTCACCAGAATCACATCCGGAGCTCCATTTTGCGCCAGAGCTCTTTGTCTGCGTGCAGAAGTACCGGAGGAAAGAAGCCTTCCGCTCACTGTACTTCCTGCCAGGGAATGGTTGCTTCCCAGTACTCCATCCTTTGCCCGGATTACTTTCATCCACCAGGTATCTTCCGGAGTCATGATTCCGGACTCTGCCTGAATATAGCTGTCGTAAAACACAGCCTCTGATGGTGTAATTCCTTCAAACGTGCTGACAGAGTCTCCCAATACAGAATATATTAATTTATTTGATTCCTTCTTTTGCATCAAAAATCACTCCCACCAGTCTCGGGCCGGCATTTGACGCAACTTCCGCACCTACCTGATACTCATCAGAAGGTCCGTAGCCGACCTTTTCTGTCATTCTGCGAATCAGTTCTTCGGCTGATTCTTTGTTTTCCGCATACACAATCTGATATTCTGAGCCCGGCTCCATATCGGCCACAGCCATATCAATCACCTTGGCCATAAGCTTCTTATCGCCCCGGCATTTGGCTGCGGTAACAATCTCGTGGTCCCAAAGCTTCATAATCGGTTTGATTCCCAGCTTGTCTCCGACAAAAGCAGCTGCGGAAGGAATCCGTCCGGATTTGCCTGCATATTTTAAGGTGTACATTCCAAAATATACGCAACGACGCGGAAGCCGTTCTTCAAGGAATGCGTTAATCTTCTCTGCTTCTTCTCCCTGCGCAGCCATTTTTGCTGCTTTGATTACCAGGTCGCCATACGCACCGGTATAACAGCCGCTGTCATGGCTTGTAATATTCACCTTGCCTTTATACTCCGGATGCTCCTCAAAGAAGTTGTCAATTGCCATGAGAGAATTCTGGTATGTTGCGGAGCCGTGTGAATTAATCAATACAAGAATCAGATCCGTGTATCCTTCTTTACTGTATTTTTCATAGATTTCTTCAAACTGAAATGCCGTAATCTGAGAAGTTTTCGGAATCTCATCATTTTCTTTCATCAATTCATAGAAAGCAGAATTGTCGAAATCCACCCGGCTTGTATAGACTTTATCCCCTAAAACAACGGAGAAAGAAATGACTTCAATATTGTTTTCCTTTTCTGCCGCAAATGTAATATCACTGGCGGAATCGGTTATGATTTTAATTTTGCCCATAGTCTTATTTATCCTTCCATTTAATCATTGCATTGTCTGGCTTTCGAAAAAGCTGTTTCTTAGTATTATACGGGAGCAA
>JALEIY010000101.1 GCA_022769785.1 Eubacterium sp. | reverse complement strand
AACATTTATGATATAATGCTATTCGTAAGCGAATATAAGGTAACACTTATGTAACATTTTATATTGGAGGTTTTACTATGATTTTCAGAAAACAGACCACCACTCTGGTTCTAACCGCATTACTTGGTTTCTCCTGTCTGTTTCCGCAAAATACATATGCACAGACAGCCACAGAAACTACAACACAAGCTACAACAGATACTTCTGCGGAATCCTCATCGGAATCTAACGAAGAAACAGCCACGGAAGACTCCCAGGAAGAAACAACAGCGGAAGACTCCCAGGAAGAAAATTCTTCTGAGCTCACTTCAGAATCCCAGCAGCAGGTACTCGAGCAGAAGCTTTCTGCTACTCAAAAAAATGTTTCATTAAATCACGACAGAAAAAATAATAAATACGGTGTTATTGAGCCAACGATTACATTAAACAAAAAGAAGATTTCTCTGGAAAGAAATAAGAAATTCAACCTAAATGCAAAAATCAAGTATTCTTCCGTGAAAAAAATCATCTGGAAATCTGCAAACAAAAAAATAGCAACCGTCAATAAGAACGGTATTGTTACAGCCCGTCGCAAAGGAAACACAATCGTCACCGCACGAATCAAGGGAACTAACATTCAGGCAGAATGCGTGGTAAAAGTAAAAAAATATGTTTCCATGTGGGTAAAAACCACAGGCTACTGTAACTGCTCCCGCTGTGCAGGTCCATGGGCCGGCAGCCGCACAGCCAGCGGCACCAGGCCAAAGGAGAACCGTACCATTGCCGTTGACCGCAGACTGATTCCTCTCGGAACCAAAGTCCAAATCGGAGACGAAATGTATGTAGCGGAGGATACCGGCGGTGCCATAAAAGGCAAAAAAATTGACATTTATTACAAAAGTCACAGACGCGCACAGTCGCATGGCGTAAAGCGTCAGAAAATCAAAGTATTTTATTAAGTTAATTACTTATACACCAGAGCCGTTCTTTGTAAAAAGTTCGGCTTTTTTCTTTTGCTAATCCCTTTCATTTTTCAGTGCAAAACGGCACTCATCCCACTGTTCGTGAAGCGGTTTTCTTACTTTATTTCTCGTCATTTCTACCAGATTAAGCGCTGTCATATCTATAACGCGGGTTGGCACACGATCTTTCGAACATTCCAACGTAAGAAGTGAAAGCAGTTTTTCTTTTTGCTCATTATCTTTCATATTAATAAAATCAATAAGAATGATGCCGGAAAGATTTCTCAGGCGAAGCTGTGCTGCAATCTCCTTCGCCGCCTCACAGTTCATCCGATAAAACAACTCCATGGCTTTTTTCTTTCCCCTGGTAACGCACCCGGTATTGACATCAATCACTGTCATGGCTTCTGTTTTTTCAATCACAAGACTTCCTCCGGAAGAAAGCCACACTGTTTTATCCAGAGCACGCTGATAAAAGGTATTCAGGCGATACAGTTTTTCAAGAGGATAAGTATCTTTGTAAAAAATCAGTTTATCGAGAAATCCCCTGTCACCTTTCCGCGAATAATATGAAGAAAGTTCCTCAAAAATATCTTCCCGGTCCGTAAGAACTTTTGTCAGTTCTGCTTCAGGCAGGTCCTGTCCCATTGTAATATAATGCGGTGGATTACGATATAAAAGAGTTTTCCCCGGTGCTGTTTTCGCCCGACGCATCAGTTCCAGGTACTTTTCTGTCAGTTCTTTTAATTCCTTTTTCAGAGCTGCTTCTTCTGTTCCGGCTGCGTTTGTCCGAACGACAAATCCATACTCCCCGGAACAATAAGGCTGTGCAATTGTCTGCAATCGATCTCTTTCTTCCTTATCTGTTATTTTTTTAGAAAGAGACAGGCGATGATCCGACAGAGTTAACACAAAATATTTCCCCGGAAAGCTGATATTGGAATCGGCCACCGCAAGCTTTGTTTTCACAGCATCCTTTACAATCTGGACAAGAATCACATCGCCGCCATAAAGGCGGTCCTCATGCCCCGGAGTGAGCTTCACCGGCTTTTTAGCGCCGGAAAGCGGATAATAAC
>JALEIY010000087.1 GCA_022769785.1 Eubacterium sp. | reverse complement strand
AGCTTTTTATCTCTGATAGTCGGATACAGTTTTTCAAGCTGTTTCATTCCGCTGACACCCCCGGCATATAGACTTCCGCCATGGATAATCACATCATACTTTTCAAAATCTCCCTCTCGAATCTCTTTGATATCCTTTACTTCACAGGAAAGCGCCTCTCCAATCCACTGCGCATATTTTCTGGTACTTCCATATTTTGATGAATAAGTTACAATATATTTCATATTATCATCCTTCCTTTATGTTAACATTATAATATCATCCCGCTCATTTCAAAAGACTGGTTTTATAGTTCTGTGTGTTTATTTTTCAGGTATGATTTGCCACAGGGCTGCAGAAGTTATAAAAAGTTTATACTTTATTTAGTTTTACTTCAAGCTTTTGTGCTATGATATTATCAAACAGGCGAGGCAAATTGGAAATCATCAGAAAATAAAACCAAAAAAGGCGAACGGATTACAAAGTATAAGTTGCGAAAGGGAGAACAAGATGCAGTACGTAACACTGGGAAAAACAGGATTGAAAGTATCAAAGATTGGTCTGGGCGGAATTCCCATCCAGAAGAGTGATGTCGGAGAAGTAAAGGCTTTGTTTCAGGCACTGATGGAAAAAGGGGTAAATTATGTGGACACGGCCAGAGGGTATACCGTCAGTGAAAAGTTGATTGGGGAAGCTCTGGAAGGAAACCGCGATAAATTCGTCCTGGCAACCAAAAGTATGGCAAGAACCAGAGAAGCCATGGCAAAGGATATTGAGATTAGTCTGAACAATTTGAAAACCGATTACATTGATTTATATCAGGTTCACAATCCGAGTATGGAGAATCTGGAACAGGTGCTGGCAGAAGGCGGGGCTCTGGAAGCTTTACTGGAAGCAAAAGCAGAAGGCAAAATCAGGCATTTGGGTCTGACTGCCCATTCTCTTTCGGTATTTGAGCGGGCGCTTTCCCTGGACTGGGTAGAGACCATTATGTTCCCGTATAATATTGTGGAATCTCAGGGTGAAGAGCTGATGAAACGATGTTCGGAGACGAACGTAGCTTTCATCGATATGAAGCCTCTGGCCGGAGGTGCCATTGAAGACGCAGCTCTGGCCCTGCGTTATATTTGCGCAAACCCTGATGTAACCATCGTCATTCCGGGAATGTACAGCATTGATGAGGTGGAACAAAATCTCGCAGCGGTAGAAGATGTATCACCGCTTACACCGGAAGAACATGCCAAAGCAGCGCAGATTCGAAAGGAGCTGGGTACTAATTTCTGCCGCAGATGTAATTACTGTCAGCCATGTACGGCAGGAATCAATATCTCCGGCGTCTTCTTATTTGCCGGTTATCTGCAAAGATACGACCTGGGCAGCTGGGGCTATGACCGGTATCAGTCCCTGCCGGTGAAAGCGGATGCATGTATAGAATGCGGTGTCTGTGAATCCCGATGTCCATATCATTTACCGATTCGGGATATGCTGAAAAAATGTGTGAAGGATTTTAAAGAGTTTGAACAAAAATAGAAAAGTGGGAAAAAATGAAAACCATAGCAATTATTGATGATGATATTCACATCGGAGATGTGCTGACAGAAGTACTTACAAGGGAAGGTTACGCTGTTCTTCGCGCTTATTCCGGCACGGAAGCAGGTGGAAAAGATTATATTGAAACCGTATGGGGGATTGGTTTCAAACTGGCAGAGCAAAAATCCTGACGAAATCTTGACGATTTTCCGACCACTTTCTTGACCATTCTTTTGTATACTCAGGTCAGTAAGGAGGGAAACCATATGGATTATATTTTACAAACAAATTGTCTGACAAAAAAATATAAAAATTATCAGGCACTGAACGGGCTTTCCATGAACGTTCCTAAAGGCTCTATCTATGGCTTCGTCGGCAAAAACGGTACAGGTAAGACCACACTGTTTCGCCTGATTTCCGGATTACAGGAACCGACTTCCGGTGATTTTACCCTTTACGGAATCCGAAATGACAGCAAAAACATTATGAAAGCCCGCCGTCGGATGGGAGCCGTAATCGAAACCCCTTCCATTTATCCGGATATGAATGCAGAGCAAAATCTGAAACAGCAGTATCTCATTCTCGGTTTACCGTCTTTCGATGGCATCCATGAACTGCTAACGCTCGTCGGGCTCGAAAAAACAGGCAAGAAAAAGGCAAGGAACTTTTCTCTTGGCATGAAACAGCGCCTGAGCATTGCAATCGCTCTTGCCGGAGACCCTGATTTTCTTGTGTTGGATGAGCCTTTGAATGGTCTTGACCCTCAAGGCATTGTGGAAATGCGGGAACTGATTTTGAAGCTGAACCGGGAAAGGCAAATTACCGTTCTTATCTCAAGCCACATTCTGGACGAGCTTTCACGCATTGCCACGCATTACGGATTCATTGATAGCGGACATATGATAAAAGAACTAAGTGCAAAAGAACTGGACGTAGTCTGCCGAAAGTGTACCCATATGGAAGTGACCAATACATTTGCCCTGACCCATGTTCTTGACTCTATGAATATAGAATATAAGATTCTCTCTGATACAACAGCCAACGTATTCGCAAAAGTAAATGTGACCCGGCTGACATCTGCACTGGCAAAAGAAAACTGTGAAGTTTTGTCCATTCAGGAAAAAGATGAAAGTCTGGAGAGCTTTTTTCTCTCCCTGATTGGAGGTGGAAATAATGCGTAAACAATTATCTTCTAATTTTTTCCGTATGTGGCGAAGCCATACCTTCTGGTTATTCCTTGGAGGTATGCTTTGTCTTTCATCCGTTTTCATCATGATGCAATATACCGCAATGGACTATACGGTTCCTTTGAGCCGCGTAATCTTTTTACCGTTAAGTCTTTACGGGATGGCTGCGGCAGCTTTTGTAAGCGTATTTGTGGGAACCGATTTCAGCGGTGGTTTTATCCGAAACAAGATTCTTGCCGCTCACAGTCGTAATCACGTGGTATTTGCTCACTTGATTACAAGCTGTACAGGATGTGTTCTGGTATATCTGGCAGTAACTGCCTTTTCCACAGGAATTGGAACATTTTTCTTTGAGAATGATGTGACAGCAGAAAAGTTTATTCTTTTTTTCATTCTCGGAATTGGCATGAGTATTGCTTATGGAAGTATCTTTTGCATGATTACTCTTCTTTGCGGCAATAAAACACAGGCGAGCATCTGGTGCATGATGGTTTCCATGCTGATGTTATTTCTCAGCCTCCATACAAATCAATTTCTCGTACAGACAAAAATCAAAAACGGAGCATTAAATCCTCATTATGTGAATGGGTTCAAAAGAAGCTTTTACAGTATTTTGCATGACATAAATCCATGTGGTCAGGCGGCGCAGCTATCTGCCTGGAATTATTATGAACCGATAAGGGGCTTTCTCTGCAGCATAATATGGATACTGACTGTAACTTATCTGGGATGTGTTTTATTTCGCCGAAAAGATATTCATTAAGGAGCTGCCATGGAAAATCTGCTGCTGTCTGTTATCGTAATACTTCTGCTAATCATTTTTGTATTATCTGCAAAAATTTATTTCCTGCACAAAGCCTCACAGGAAATCATAACCGCATTCAAGGATAAATTAGATGAAGCTACCAATACTCTCATTGATATTTCCAGTCACGACCCGTATATGAAGAAACTGGCTTCAGACATCAATGTTCAACTCCGCCTGCTCCGCAGGGAACGTCACCGTTATCAGCAGGGGGATTCGGAACTAAAAGAAGCGATAACGAATATCTCAAATGAATCCGTCCGGCGTTACCTTTCCCAAATTAGAAACCGGAAGAATCTGTCTGGTGCACTCGATAGAAGCAGGCCGCAATTCTACAGGTCTTGGATTATCTATTGCAAAACTTCTGACCGAACGTATGGGCGGGACCATTGCAGCGGATTATTCTGACGGGATACTGAATATACATATCAATTTCGCCTTAGATTAATTGTTGGCTTTTTCATCCTTTGTCTTCTGCTTTTCGCTGCTTTCGGAGTTTTTCCCGTTCTTTTTTCGCGAATGCATCAAGAGCGGCTCCAATGCTCAGACCGAAACAAATTCCCAGGGACATACCAATTCCCATGCTTCCAAAGGAGGAGCCCAGAGACATACCAATGCTCAAACCAAAGAGCATATAAATCGTCATCCAGTTCGTAAGGGGACTCTCCAGAACAAAACGCGGTCCTTCTTTTCCTTCTCCATCCGGAGCGAATCCGCATTTCTCCAGAACCCGAAAAGAAGCTTTGTTATCCGGTTCGGTTTCTGCCTCAACAAAGATGACTCCTTTTTTTCCAAAGGCCCATTGTGTCATTGCCTGAACCGCTTCCGTGGTATACCCTTTTCCTTCATATTCCGGAAAAATACCATAACCGATTTCAACCGTGTTTTCGCGGGGTGCTCCTTTAAAACCAAGAGTTCCAATGTATGTATTTTCATTTTTCAACGTCATTTTCCATGGTGTGTACCATTGTCTGTTTTCAGGGTCACGTCTGCATCCGGACAGCATTTCACCATAAGCTGCACCAAGCTCGTCCGAATCGGAGGATTCTATCAGCTTTTCAATTTCCTGATTAGACATTGGTCGGAGCAGCATCCTCTTTGT
>JALEIY010000020.1 GCA_022769785.1 Eubacterium sp. | reverse complement strand
GCAAAGCTTTCTCCCATAAAATGCTCCTGCTGTGCGCGGAGCTCATACAGCTTCTCTGCCGCACTGATTTCTGTAATATTTTCTTTTCCCACATTTGTTTTCAGCCAGTAAAGGAATCTGGTTACGGCGACGCCATCTTTTATGTGGGCATTTTTTTCATTTTTGATTTCCACCGGATTTTTTACGGCTTTTAGAAGCTCTGTCGGATTATTTTCGTCTATAATCTCTGCCGCTGCCGGAAGGCATCGGACAAGCCGGCTGTTTACCTTTCCTTTGCATAAAAGGACACGGCTGCCGGATGGAATTTTTCTTAAATGCTCTTCGATTTCGGAGTATTCGTATAAGGTCACGCCATCTTTTTGCAAGGTGTCGGAAAGAGTCGCCGGGAAAGCCTTTTTACCGGCAAAAAGCCGGATTTCCTGCCGGGTCATAATCAGATAGGAAAGGACTACCGGATTGCAGGTCACATCATTTCCCCGGATATTTAACAGCCAGGCAATATCGTCAAGGGAGGACAGCACAAAAACGTCAGCGCCCTTTTCCTTCATGATGTCCCGAACTTCGCGGCATTTATCTGCCCGGGATTTTCCACACCATTTCACATCCAGTTCAAATACCGGCTCTGTTGGAAGGGCAGGACGGTCTTCCCAGATGGAACCGATAAAATCTTCGCTGCCGTCGATAGTGATTCCCTGACCGGAAAACTCCTTTTCAAGCTGTTCGACCTCTTTTGCCCCCACCGTTCTTCCGTCAAAGGCCAGCGTCTGTCCTTTCTTCAAATGTTTCCCTAAAAACTCGTGAATGGTTGGCGCTCCCATTTCTCCCATTTTGAAGAGGGTGATGCCGGTTCCCCGAAGCTCCTTTGCCGCCTGAATAAAATAACGGCCATCGGTCCACAGCCCTGCCATATCCTGCATGATTATGGCAGTTCCGGCAGAGCCGGTAAAGCCGGTGATATATTCTCTGCATTTAAAATAATCTCCCACATATTCCGAAGAGTGAAAATCGTCTGTCGGAACCAGAAGGGCGTCCACATTTTTTTCTTTCATCAGTGCCCGGAGCTTTGTCAGACGGGTTATAATTTTTTCCTTCATAATAATGTCCTCGCTGTATCGTTTTTTATTCACAATCAACTGGTATATTTCTCTTTTCTGCCAGTATAGTATAGCACAAAGAAAAGAAAAACAAAACAGCCGCCTGTCCTCCCGAAAACAGGGTGGACAGACGGCCAGGGGTGATTGATAACAATCTATATCCGAATGGCAAATCGGTTTATTCATGACAATGCGGACAATTGCCCGGCATAAAAAGCTGCTCGTCATAAGTAATGCCGTTTTTATCGTAATAATCCTTCACGGCTGCCTTTACGGCCTCTTCCGCCAGAACGGAGCAATGAATCTTGTGAGTTGGCAGACCGTCTAAGGCTTCTACTACTGCCTTATTGGAAAGCTCCAATGCCTGGTCGATGGATTTTCCTTTAATCATTTCCGTCGCCATGGAACTGCTGGCAATAGCGGAGCCACAGCCAAAAGTATTAAATTTCACATCTGTGATAATTCCATCCTTCACCTTGATGTACATTTTCATAATGTCACCACATTTGGCGTTTCCCACTTCACCAATTCCGTCGGCATCGTCCATTTTTCCAAGGTTTCTCGGATTCTGAAAATGATCCATTACTTTTTCACTATATAACATGAGGGGTTTCTCCTTTCGTCAGCTTTTCCCAGACCGGTGAAATGTTTCTCAGATAATCCACCACTTCCGGGATTGCTTTTATCATATAATCAATCTCTTCTTCTGTATTTTCTTCATTAATGGAAAGCCGCAGGGAGCCATGCGCCACCTCATGTGGAAGGCCGATGGCTAAAAGCACGTGGCTCGGGTCTAAGGAGCCGGAGGTGCAGGCACTTCCGGAGGATGCGGCAATTCCTCTGGCATCCAGCAAAAGCAGGAGAGATTCGCCTTCGATTCCTTCAAAACAGAAATTGACATTTCCCGGCAGACGTTTAACCGCATCGCCGTTTAAACGGGAGTGCTCGATTTCGGAAAGGCCACGAATCAGCTTATCTCTTAAAGCGCCGACCTTTTTCGCATTTTCTTCCATGTGAGCAACCGCTTCCTTAAGAGCCGCTGCCATTCCGACGATGGCCGGAAGGTTCTCCGTACCGGCTCTGCGTCCTCTTTCCTGTGCGCCTCCCTCAATCAGGTTAAACAGCGGAACACCTTTTTTAACATATAAGACACCGATTCCCTTCGGACCTTTAAATTTGTGGGCGGAAAGGGAGAGCATATCAATTTTCTGTTCATGAACATTGATTGGCACATGACCGACCGCCTGTACCGCATCTGTATGGAAAATAACCTTTTTCTCCCGGCAGATTTCCGCAATTTCATTGATTGGCTGTAAGGTTCCAATTTCGTTATTGGCATACATCACTGTGACAAGAGCCGTATCTTCGCGAATCGCTGCTGCCACATCTTCCGGACGCACGATGCCGTTTTCCGCAACATCCAGCAATGTGACTTCAAAGCCTTCTTTTTCCAGCTTATTTAAGGTATGGAGTACGGCATGATGCTCGATTTTCGTGGAAATCAGATGCTTTTTTCCTTTTTTTGCTCCAAAGAGAGCCGCAGAACGAATCGCCTGATTATCCGCCTCACTGCCGCCGGAGGTAAAATAAATCTCATGAAAATCGGCGCCTAATACCTCCGCAATCTCTTCTCTTGCCTTTTGCAGTACCTCGGCCGCTTTCTGACCGACGCTGTGCAAGCTGGAAGGATTGCCGTATACTTCGTGCATACATTTTGTCATTACATCTATGGCAGCATCACCCATTTTGGTGGTTGCCGCGTTATCTGCATATATATACATTTTTCATCCTCTTTTCTGTTCTTTTTGTATACTGTTTCCTCTATAAGAAAAAATATGCGGATTAATTATCCCATCATTTTTATAGGGATTATATATCGAAATTCCTACTTTGTCAATAGGAATTGCCTAATATTTTCTCAGACCGGCTGCGCATATTCCAGAATGACATCTTCGATATTTCCACCCTGATTTTTTACATCAAGCATATGTCGGGCCGGATTTGTTTTCTCTTCCAAACGTTTATATAATGGTTCCAAAAGGGCTTCCTCACCATATCCCCGACCGGTCAGTCCCTCTTTCGCTGTATCAAGAAGCATTTGGGCAAAGTCATACAGGCTGTCCCGGTCCACAAAGGAAGGAAGGCTGTCCCGGACAAACATCTTCCTCAGTTCTCCTGCCGTATATCCGTGGTGATAAATCACATGATCTTCGGAAAGAAGCACATCGGCCTTATGAAGATTATTTTTTAATCCCAGATGAAATGCGGCAACGGTCATACAATCTCTGATTGGCTGGCAGCAGACACTGCGAAATTCTATGGTTCCCCGAAAGGTCAAATCTTCAAATTTAAAGGTTCGCAGATAATCCAGATCCCCGATTTCCGGTTCAAACCGAATCGTCTGATATTCCCCATTTTCGTAATATTCCCCTTCAATAAATGGGCTCTCAAAATATTCCATAATGTTTACCGGAGGAAAATTGATGTATTTTTCTCCCCGTTCCACACAGTAAATACTTGTGGATTCAATATAAGAAAGAAGGTCTTCCTCGCTTTCCAGCTTACAGTCAAACATTCCCACATTATGAGGGTTAATTCCGTGGGTACTGTTCTCCCAGAACATATCCCGACAGCAAAGAAGCTCTTCCTCCTCATCCAGCAGAACGGAATTGGAAAACAAAAGCGCTTTTACCGGCTCTGCCATGGAAAATACCCGGATTGTCGTGAGAAGCTCCTCATAATCTACATCGAGCTGTACCTGAGAAGCACTGGAAAAAGTGCCGTATTCGGGATACTTGTGAAAAAACATGGGAAGATCATATTTTTTGTAGGAATTCAGGTGATGAAAAAGCATCCGGTACCGTCCGTTGGGAATCGGCACGTTATGATTGTAAATCCGATAAGGATTGACGCCCATTCCTGTCAGGGTATAATGATATTTCTGAAATTCCTTCTGAAGGAATTCATAATAGGACAAAAAGCGGCGATGGATGGTAAAAAGCTCCTTTTCTTTTCCCAAGGACAGCTCCAGATTATTGTAGGAGCAGTCGTAGGATAAAATATCACCGTGCAGATTTTCCGAAAGGGAAAATACATTTCCTTCTTCATCTCTGCCTGCCACCTGAAAATCAAAATGTTCCTGAAAACGGGCAGTCACCTCATGGACCACCTGAAAATCCACCGCCTTTTTATTGAGATTCACTATAGGCATCTCAATTTCGATTCCCACATAGTTGTTCCTCTTTTTTCTTGTCGGCGCAATATATTTCTGATATAACTGTTCTCTCACAAATTCCCGATTCATGTTTTATCCTTTCTTTTGCTGCATAGTATCCGCCTTCCTTCGGCTTGCCCGATTTTATCTGCGTCGTTTATCCATCTTCTTTGAAAGAAGCATTCCGATTCCCTGCAGAATCTGTACCAGAAGAACCAGAATAACAATAGTCACCACCATAACGTCGGTCTGATATCGGTAATAGCCATAACGAATGGCGATATCTCCCAGCCCTCCGCCGCCGACAACTCCGGCCATGGCAGAATATCCGAGAATCGTACCAAGGGCAATGGTCACACCCACCAGAAGCGAAGTTCTTGCCTCTGCCAGAAGTACCTTCCAGACAATTTGTCCGGTTCCGGCTCCCATGCTGACAGCAGCCTCAATCACACCCCGGTCCACTTCCTTTAAAGAAGATTCCACCATACGGGCGATAAAGGGAGCTGCAGCAATGACCAGCGGCACTATAGTCGCACTCGGGCCGTAGCTTCTTCCCACAATGAGTTTTGTGAGAGGAATCACCAGAATCAGCAGAATCAGGAATGGAATACTTCTCACCAGATTCGCCACAAAATCCAGTATTTTATAAAGAAATGCTTTGGGACGGATTCCCTCTTTATCCGTTACCGCCAGAAGAATTCCCATAGGGAGTCCGAGAACGTAGCCGAAAAGAGTAGACATCAGTGTCATATAAAGTGTATCTCTTGTGCCCTCCAGCAGCATGAGCATCATTTCTTTTCCCCACATATGTTAATTCCTCCCTTCCATTTCTTCCGGTTCCATCCGGGATAACGAGCCGAGGGCAGAACGCAGCAGATTTCTGGCAGCATCTGTTTTCGGAGACGTAAAAATCTCCTCCACAGTTCCGGATTCCACCAGATTGCCATGGTCGAGGACCGCAACATGGGAACAGATTTCCCGAACCACACTCATCTCGTGCGTAATCACCACAATAGTAATCCCGTACTTTTGATTGATTTCTTTTAACAGACCCAGAATGGACTTTGTTGTCTGCGGGTCCAGGGCACTGGTTGCTTCATCACAAAGCAAAATTCCCGGATTGGCCGCCAGCACCCGGGCGATAGCGACCCTTTGCTTCTGCCCGCCGGAAAGCTGTGCGGGATAGGCCTTCGCCTTGTCCGAAAGCCCTACGGTCTCCAATAACTGCAGGGCCTGCTTTCTTGCCTCCCTTTTTTTCATTCCGGTAATTTCCAGTGGAAAACAGACATTATCCAGGACATTTCTCTGCATCAGCAGATTAAAATGCTGAAAAATCATCCCAATTTTCTGCCGCTCCCGGCGCAGTTCCTGTTCAGAAAGCTCCAGCAGGTCTTTTTCTCCCACCCAGACTTTTCCTGAGGTGGGTCGTTCTAACAGATTCAGACATCGTACCAGAGTACTTTTTCCCGCTCCGGACAGTCCGATAATCCCGAAAATATCGCCCCGGTCTATGGTAAAGCTGATATCACGAAGTGCAGTAACCTCTCCGGAATCCGTCCGGAATATTTTACTCAAATGTTCTGCTTTAATAATCGGTTCCATGATGTTCTCCTTCTTTTCTCTTTTCCAAAATGTGCGGTGAACAAAAGCGGGGATGCCGTAAAACGATACAGCATCCCTGATTTTATCAGCACGGGGGTCTTCCCGTGATTTCTCACAGATTATTCTTCAAACGGAATAACCGCTCCGTCATATGTTTCGTTAATATAATTCGTAATTTCATCGGATTTTAAGGCATTTACCAGAGCCTGCGTTTTTTCAGAGTTTTCATTTCCTTCTTTTACCGCAATGATATTGACATAAGTTTTTGCAGCTTCCGAATCGCTGGTCTCATAGGCAATCGAATCCTTGGCTGCGGAAAGGCCTGCTTCCAGAGCATAGTTTCCGTTCAGAACCACAAAGGCCACTTCATCTTTCACTCTCGATACCTGTGCTGCTTCCAGCTCCTCAATCTTGATATTCTTTGGATTTTCAGCAATATCTTTTACCGTTGCGGAAAGGCCTGCGCCTTCTTTTAAAGTAATCACACCGTTTGCTTCAAGAAGGAGCAATGCTCTTGCCTCATTGGTTGTATCATTTGGTACTGCGATGGTATCTCCCTCTTCCAGCTCGTCCAGAGTCTTTCTGGTTCCCGGATAAATTCCAAATGGCTCATAATGAATACCGCCGGCATTCACCAGATGGGTTCCCTGTTTTTCATTAAAGTCATCCAGATACGGAATGTGCTGGAAGTAATTGGCATCAAACTGACCATCCTCTACCACCAGATTCGGCTGCACATAATCTTCAAATTCTGTGACCTGAAGGTCCCATCCTTCTTTTGCAAGAATGGATTTCGCTTTTTCAAGAATCTCTGCATGAGGGGTTGGAGATGCGGCAACGGTAATGGTTCCTTTTGCTTCTGTTTCTTCGGAGCTTTCCGCTGCATTTTCCTCTACAACGCCACCTTCAACAACCAGGCTGTCAATATCAACCTCTGTGCCGTAAACCGGTTCCAGAGTTTCTTTATAATCTGCATGGAAAAACTGCTCGTCTGCCAGAGATTTAATTTCTTCATCAATCCAGCTTCTTAATGTATCATTTCCTTTGGATACGGCCGGAGCGATGGTATCCAGATTGCCGAGAGAAGCAATACCAACGGAAAATCCGTCATTCTGAAGTGCCCATGCCAGAACCTCTGTATTATCTGTGGAAAGAGCATCTCCTCTGCCGTCTAAAAGTGCATTGTAGGCTTCGGTGTACTGGTCAAATTTCAGGAGCTCAACCTCCGGATAATTTTCTGTGAAATAAGTCTCTGCTGTGGTTCCTTTTGCCACAATAAGCTTCTTTCCGTTTAAATCCTCCGGCTTTGTAATCAGTGCGCTGTCCGGGGAAACCACGCCAAGGGCAACCTTCATGTATGGCAGTGCGAAATCAACGGACTGTGCCCGCTCTTCTGTAACGGTAAAGTTAGCCAGAATCACATCCACTTTTCCGGATTCGAGATATTCCACACGGCTGGCCGGTTCTGTAGAAACATACTCAATTTCTACGCCCAGGTCTTTGGCAAGACGCTCTGCAAAATAAACGTCATAGCCCTGATAATCTCCATTTTCATCGACATATCCAAAAGGATTTTTATCGCTGAATACACCGATTACGATTTTGCCGCTGTCTTTGATTTCATCGAGAGTACGGTAAATTTTACCGCTCTGGTCTGCCTGCGTGGAAGCTTCCTCCGCTTTTTTACTTTGTCCGCAGCCGGTCAGTGCCGCCAACGCAAGTATAAATGTAACGAATAATGTAAGTAGCTTTTTCATAGATTTTAACCTTCTTTCTTTTCAAATGTAAATGTATTTAAGAATCTCTTTGCACGCTCGGTTTTCGGGTTTACAAAGAATTCTTCCGGTGTGCCGCTCTCCACAATCTCCCCGCCGTCCAGAAAGAGAATCCGGTCTGCAACGGCCCGGGCAAACTGCATTTCATGGGTCACAATCACCATGGTGGAACCGGATTTTGCCAGCTCCAGCATAACATCCAGCACCTCACGCACCATTTCCGGATCCAGGGCTGCCGTTACTTCATCAAAAAGCAGAATCTCCGGTTTCATGATTAGTGCCCGAACAATGGCAACTCTCTGTTTTTGTCCTCCGGAAAGCTGTCGTGGAAAAGAATCTTTTTTATCATACAGTCCCACCCTTTCCAGAAGCTGACCTGCCTCCTTTTCCACCTGATTTTTTTCTCTCTTCTGTACTTTCAGAGGCCCCAGCATAATATTGTCTATTACGGTCATATGCGGAAATAGTTCATAGCTTTGAAATACCATTCCAATCTTCTGCCTGACATCACTCCATTTCGTTTTATCATCTGTAATGATCTTTCCGTCCAATTTTATTTCTCCGGACTGGATATCCTCCAGCCCGTTCATACATCGAAGAAATGTACTCTTTCCACAGCCGGAAGGTCCAATCAGAACCACAACTTCACCTTTTCTCACATCCAGAGATACGTCTTTTAATACGGGTCCATTGCCGTAATCCTTGTGAAGATGCTTTATTTCCAGCAATTTTTCTTCCTGAATCAATGTTCATCACCTCCCGGTCAGCACTCCCACTTCTTTTCCATCCTTGCCGCCAGACCTGAAACAGGCCAGCAGACAAGAAAGTAGAGGAAGAAAACTGTTCCATATATCCACAGTGCCGAATCCGGCACGGTATAACGATTGGCCTCGATAATCTGCTGCGCGGTTTTCATCACTTCCACCACACCGATTAAAACAATTAAGGATGTGGTTTTTATCATTCTGGTTGTCAGGTTGATTGCCAGCGGAATCAGCCGTCGCAGCGTCTGCGGAATAATAATATATCGATAAATCTGCCCCGAATCCAGGCCGAGGGCAGCGCCGCTTTCATATTGATGCTTCGGGATGGAAATAAGGGCTCCTCTGACCAAATCTCCCATTTCTGCGGTTCCCCAGAGGGTAAAAACAATTACCGCAGAAACCTGTCCGGACAACTGAATGCCAAAGGTTTTGGTTACTCCAAAAAAAACCAGGAACAAAAGCACAAGTTGCGGCATGATTCGGATAAATTCCAGATATACTCTTGTAATACACCGTGTCACCGGATTTTTCAGCGTCATAACCATGCCAAGAAGGATTCCCAGGACAATGGAAAGTGCGACGGAAATCAGGGAAATCTTTACGGTAATCCACAGACCGCCTAAAAGTCTTGCAAAATTGTTTCCCATGAACAAAACTCTAATCCCCAAATCCTGCATATCTCAGCCTCCTTTCCAGACATCCCGCAATCACAGAAACGGGCAGAAGTAAAATCAGATAGGCGATAACCAGCATAAGGAGCGCTTCATCGGTCTGATAATATAAACCAATCAAATCCTTTGCCACATACATGAGGTCAGCCAGGGCCACTACACTGAATACGGAGGTTTCCTTAATCAGAAAAATCACATTGGCACAAAGTGCCGGAACTGATACGGCAAGTGCCTGGGGAAACACTACATAACGCATGACCTGAGAATGGGTAAGTCCAAGAGCCAGCGCAGATTCCACCTGACTTTTCTCTACGGCTTCCAGGCCGCTTCGAAAGGCTTCCGCCATATAGCTTCCTCCAAGGAAGCTGAGTCCGATGACCGCACATCCTTCGGAGCTTATCATAACCCCCGCCTTCGGCAGTCCGAAATAGAGGAAAAACAACTGCACCAACAGAGGTGTATTTCTGGATAATTCTATATATGCCGCGACAATCCGCCGAAACACCGGAATCCGATAATACCCCGTCAGGGCACATATGAGACCAATTATTATGGAGAAGAAAATCCCCCAGGCTCCCAGACGAAGCGTCAGCTTCGCAGCCTCCACATACAAGGGATAATACTTCATCATAAAACCAACATCCATTGGCACCATCCCCCCTTTCGTTTCCTGTCTTAATTCATATATTTCCCATCTATTTACTAGACATTATAGCACGAAAAAAATCTGTGTCAACAGATTTTTCCGAAATAAATGTATTGTTTTTAAAACACATAGGAATTATAGGGTATTAATTGCATTTTCCAGTCGCTGCAGGGCGGCTTCCAGTGTTTTTCTCGGACAGGCAAGATTCATCCGTTCAAATCCCTCTCCTTCTTTTCCAAACATGGCACCGCTGTCCAGCCACAGCCCGGCCTTTTTCACAATCAGTTCCTCTCTTTCCGTCTCCGTAAGTCCTAGGCCCCTGCAATCTATCCAGGCAAGATAAGTCCCCTCCGGACGCACAGGCTGAAGCTGCGGAATCTTCTCTGCCAGATATTTTTCTAAAAACAGATAATTATTCCAGATATATTCCTTTAACTCCCGAAGCCACTCTTCTCCGCCTTCATAAGCAGCCTGGCAGGCCACCAGCCCCATTAATCCAATCTCCTCATACCCGGTCGCCGCAATTTCCTTTTTGAACTTTCTTTTAAGCTGCGGATTCGGAATAAAGATATTGGAAATCTGCAGTCCGGCCAGATTGAAGGTTTTACTCGGGGCAGTGCAGGTTATGGTCATATCCTCATATTCCGGAGACAGGGAGACAAACACGGTATGCCGATGGTCTTCCCACACAAAATCATTATGTATCTCATCACTAATCACAAGTACTCCGTGTTTTTTACAGATATCTCCGACTTTTCTCAGTTCCCACTCTTCCCAGACTCTTCCCACCGGATTGTGCGGGCTGCACAATATAAAAAGCTTCACCTGCTCCTTTATGATTTTGTCCTCAAAATCTTCAAAATCCATCTCATAATGGCCCTGATTCTGCTTTAAGGGGCTGCTTACCAGCTTCCGGTGATTATTCTCAATGACCTGTCCGAACGGATAATATACCGGCTGCTGAATCAATATCGCATCTCCTTCCTCCGTAAAGGCACGGATTGCCGCCGCCACAGCAAACACCA
>JALEIY010000080.1 GCA_022769785.1 Eubacterium sp. | reverse complement strand
CCGTCCTCCACCGCACGACTGATTACATTAATTTTCAGATATCTTCCATTGACAAAATAATTCTCATAATTCCGGTTTCCCCTTGAGATAACCGGCTTTCCGAGGTAGCCCTCAATGGAAATGTTTCCCTCCTGATGCCGGACTTCCAGCAGATTCATGGCAATATCCCGTCCGAAAATATGATAAATCACATCCTTTAAACTGCCGTTTCCGGAGGTGGAAATCTTGTTTTTGTTGTCACAGATAAATCGGAAGGATATTTCCGGATGGCTGAGAGCAAGCCGCTGTACAAATGCTTCCACATATCCGGCTTCTGTCATGGCTGATTTTAAAAATTTTCTCCGGGCCGGTGTGTTATAAAACAGGCTGCGAACCACGAAGGTTGTTCCTTCCGGACATCCGATGGTTTCCATAGATTTTTCTTCTCCACCTTCTATAATATAGCGGACACCGGAAATTCCCTCATCGGTTTTTGTGATAAGCTCCACTTTTGCCACTGCCGCAATACTGGAAAGTGCCTCTCCCCGAAATCCCAGAGACTCCACCGTTTCTAAATCCTCTGCGGAAGTAATTTTACTGGT
Source organism: Eubacterium sp. (assembly GCA_022769785.1). Lineage (GTDB taxonomy): Bacteria > Bacillota > Clostridia > Lachnospirales > Lachnospiraceae > Anaerobutyricum. The sequence continues at coordinate 4,022 of JALEIY010000080.1, read as the reverse complement.
GGCATGACTTAAAAACGCTTTTGGAACCTGTTCTTTGTCAATGCCGCATCCATTGTCTGTGATACGAATCAGGTCGATTCCACCACCCTTTATTTCGATGGTAACAGCGGTGGAACGGGCATCCACTGCATTTTCTACCAGTTCTTTTACAATGGATGCCGGACGCTCTACCACCTCTCCGGCCGCAATCTGATTTATGGTATTTTGATCAAGGATATGTATCACAGCCATATGGTTCCTTCCTTTCTTTATCGACACATTTTCTGAAGCTCGTAGAGGAAATTCAGTGCTTCAATCGGTGTCATGTTCCCCAGATCTTTTTGTTTTATCTGCTGTTCCACGGCACTTTCTTTGATTTCCACCGGCATAATTCCCATGGTATCAAACAGGGAAAGCTGCATTGGTTCCTCTTTTTGTACAAGCTTTTGTCTTATCTGCTTTGTATTTGCGGTAATATCTGACTGCTCCAATTCGGAAGCAATCTCTTCTGCTCTTTTTATTACTTCTTCCGGCACTCCGGCAAGCTTTGCCACCTGAATACCATAGCTTTTATCTGCACTTCCCCGGATAATTTTCCGTAAAAATACAATACTGTCTCCCTTTTCCTGCACGGCAATGCAATAGTTTTTCACACCCGGCATAATCCCCTCAAGCTCTGTAAGCTCATGATAATGCGTTGCAAAAAGGGTTTTTGCTCCGGACAGATTCTGACTGGTAATATATTCAATCACCGCCCAGGCTATGGATAAGCCGTCATAGGTACTGGTTCCCCGTCCGATTTCATCTAAAATCAGCAGGCTGTCTTTCGTGGCGTGACGCAAAATATTTGCCACCTCGCTCATTTCCACCATAAAGGTACTCTGCCCCGAAGCCAAATCGTCAGAAGCTCCCACTCTTGTAAAAATGCGGTCCACCAATCCGATATTTGCCGCCTTTGCCGGCACAAAAGAGCCAATCTGCGCCATAAGAACGATGAGTGCAGTCTGTCTCATATAGGTGGATTTCCCCGCCATGTTCGGGCCGGTTATGATATTTACTCGGTTCTTTTTATGGTCAAGCAAGGTGTCATTTGCCACAAACAGCTCACCTTTAATCATTTTCTCCACCACCGGATGCCTGCCGTCCTTGATGTCAATGACACCTTTTTGGTTAATGGTTGGTCTTACAAACTGATTTTGTTCCGCGGTGACTGCCAAAGATGCAAACGCATCCGTCCATGCAATCACATGAGCCGTTTTTTGTATTCGTTCCATTTCGGCAGCCAGAGTTTCCCGAATTGCCACGTATAACTCATATTCCAAAGCGCAAAGTCTTTCCTCTGCCCCCAGTATGGTTCTGGCCAGCTCCTCCAGCTCCTGCGTTGTGTATCGTTCCGCATTAGCCAACGTCTGACGGCGGATATAATAATCCGGCACCAGTTCCTTGTAGGAATTGGTTACTTCAATATAATATCCAAATACTTTGTTGTATCGTACCCGGAGATTTTTTATTCCGGTTTTTTCTCTTTCTCTTTCTTCCAGCTCAGCCAGCCAGGTCTTTCCTTCCGTCTTAGCTTTCTTTAGCCGGTCTGCCTCTTCGTTATATCCTTCTTTTAAGATTCCGCCTTCTTTAATCGGAATCGGGGGATCTTCCTCAATCGAGCTTTCCAGAAGCGTAAATAAATCCTCCAGGGTATCCAGGTCCTGTGCCATTTTTGCCAGGAGGCCTTTACTGAACTGTTTTAAAATATCCTTTATATATGGAAGATACTGCAGCGATGTCTTAAAAGCAATCAGGTCTCTCGGATTGGCTGAACGATAACTGATTTTCATGGTGAGACGTTCCAGGTCATAAATGGAGTTCATGTATTCTCTCAGTTCTTCTCTTGCCATGACATTTTCTTTAAGCATTTCCACGGCATCAAGGCGATCCATAATCGCTTTTTTATGAATCAGCGGCTGCTCCACCATTTTCCGAAGCATCCGGGCACCCATAGCCGTTTTTGTCTTATCGAGAACCCACAAAAGACTTCCTCTTTTGGTCTTTTCCCTGAGCGTCTCACAAAGCTCCAGATTTCTTCTTGTGGAGCTGTCAAGCACCATATAATTCTGTGTAGAATACGGAATCAGTTCCATTAAATGAGACAGGGAATTTTTCTGTGTCTCATGAAGATATTGCAGCAAAGAACCGCTGGCAATCACCGCAAAAGGATAATCTCCCAGTCCGATTCCTTCCAGATTCAACAGATGATATTGCTCTTTTATTATGGTTTCGCACTGCTCATTATCAAAATAATAGCTGGCTCCCGGCGTAATCACGGCACCGATTTTTTCTCTGATGTAATCAAAATCTACACCACAGATACAAAATGCGTCATTACAGATAATCTCGGAAGGCTGAAATTTATTCATTTCATCCAGCAGGGCATCCTGATATTTTACCTGTGTTGTCCGAAATTCTCCTGTGGAAAGGTCGCATACGGCTACACCAAAGGTTTCTCCCTCACAGAAAACGCTCATGATATAATTGTTTCTCGTCTCATCCAGACTCTGTGTCAATGTATTGGTTCCAGGTGTTACCACACGGATAACATCCCGTTTTACAATTCCTTTGGCTGCTTTCGGATCTTCTACCTGTTCACAGATTGCCACCCGGTATCCTCTTTCCACCAGTTTATTGATATAAGGCTCGCAGGAATGAAATGGGACTCCGCACATTGGAGCTCTTTCTTCCTGACCACAGTTTTTTCCTGTAAGAGTAATTTCCAGTTCTTTCGATGCAGTCAGAGCATCGTCATAAAACATTTCATAGAAATCCCCAAGACGGTAAAAGAGGATACAATCTCTGTATTTATTTTTAATTTCGAAATACTGTTCCATCATGGGAGTTAATTTAGGCATCCTGTTTTAACCTCCCAATATAATAGAATCCTTTGGCCTCCTCAAGAACAACTGGTACAATCTTACCGATTACCGATAAATCCGCTTTAAAATGTACCACATTGTTGTTAGACAGCCTTCCGGTTATCATGGATGGGTCTTTTTCATCAATTTCTTCTGCCAGTACAAGAGCAGTAGTTCCTTCCAGTCGGCGATTTTTTTCTTTTGCCACTTCTCCGACAACTTTTAACAGACGGTCAAATCTTTCATGGACCACATTGTCCGGAACCTGGTTTTCCATTTCAGCAGCAGGGGTTCCGGAACGCTTTGAGTAGATAAAGGTGAAGGCGCTGTCGTATTCTGCTTTTTTCACCACATCCAGTGTCTCCCGGAAATCCTCTTCGGTTTCTCCCGGAAATCCCACGATAATATCTGTTGTTATCGCTAAATCCGGCATAGCGTTTCTTAATTTGTCCACCAGAGCAAGATATTGCTCTTTCGTATATCTGCGGTTCATCTGTTTTAAGATTTTACTGCTGCCTGACTGAACCGGCAGATGAAGATGCCGGCATATTTTCTTTGATGCCGCCATCACTTCAATCAGTTCATCCGAAAGGTCTTTTGGATGTGAAGTCATAAATCGAATTCTTTCGATACCATCTACTTTTTCCACCATCTGCAGTAATTTGGCGAAGCTGACCGGATTCTCCAGGTTTTTTCCGTAGGAATTTACATTCTGTCCCAGAAGCATAACCTCTACAACACCTTCCGATGCCAGTTTTTCCACTTCTGCCACAATATCCTCCGGCTTTCGGCTCCGCTCTCTTCCTCTCACGTATGGAACAATACAATAGCTGCAGAAATTATTGCAGCCAAACATAATGTTGACTCCTGCTTTAAAGCCAAATTTTCTATCGCTTGGTAAATCTTCTATTATTAAATCCGTTTTTTCCCATACATCAAATATTCGTTTTTTGGAAGAAAGACATTCATAAAGAAGCTCTGCCAGTTTAAAAATGTTGTGTGTTCCAAAAACAATATCCACAAATTTGTAAACGTCTCTGACCCTTTCTACTTCTTCTTTCTCCTGCATCATACAGCCACAAAGAGCTATAACCATATCCGGATTCTTTTTTTTGTAAGTTTTCAGTGTGCCAAGTCTTC
>JALEIY010000074.1 GCA_022769785.1 Eubacterium sp. | reverse complement strand
TGGTGCATCCGTCTTTTGTGATGATATCCTCTGCGCGATAATCACAATCTTCATCTAAACCATAGAAAAACAGTTTTTTATCCAGTTTTCCTCTGTATTTTACAAGAAACGGGTCATCTCCGTTTAAGAATACCATGCCATCCTCCGGCAGGCCTTTGACGATATCCATTTTCTCCAGGCATATATTTTCCTGGGTTTTCAGCTGGGCAATATGGCTGACACCGATGGTTGTCACAACTGCGATATCCGGACGAATCATCATTGTCAGAGTCTCAATCTGTCCCCGCTCACTCATGCCGATTTCCAGAACCGCTGCCTCATGCTCCTTTTCAATATGTGCCAGAGTCAGTGGAACACCTATCTGACTGTTCTGATTCCCGGCAGTCTGAAAGACATTTTTTTCTGCAGAAAATGCGGTGGCAATCATTTCTCTTGTGGTCGTTTTTCCCACACTTCCGGTTACAGCAACCACCAGCGGATTCATCATATTCCGATAAAAGGTTCCGGTCTTCTGCATGGCCTCCACCGTATCTTTTACCCGAATTACCGGTTTTTCACTCTCCATATGGTCATGCTCCGATGTAAAAGCAGCTCCGTTTATAAGGAGCGCACTGTCAAGGAAGCGGTGCGCATCTACTTTTTCTCCGATGATTGGCACAAAAATCGTATCCGGATTTCCCTGTCGGGAATCAATGGAAAAGTCTTTGATTTCTTTATTTTCATCGCCACACAGAAGGGTTCCCCCTGTGGCCTTCACAATATCTTTTATTGTAATATGTTCCATCTCTATTACCTCCACGCAACAAATAAGGATAAATACAAACAAGACAACTCATTTGTATTTATCCTCTCATTTCATGAGATGACTGTAGCTATCTGATATGATAGTTTACAGCAATCCCGGCTTTGTTTCAAGTTTTTCAGAAGAAAAAATATTATTGTTCCAGTAATTTTTCTACAGAGGTCAGCTTAACACAGGTTGTAAAAAGCTTTAAGGCCGGCTCTAATTCTTCCATTGGAGGCATGGTCGGCGCAATTCGGATATTGGAATCCTTCGGGTCTTTTCCGTAAGGGAATGCAGCGCCTGCTCCGGTCATCACCAGGCCGGCTTCCTTACATTTTGCAACGATTTCCTTTGCACAGCCTTCCATGGCATCAAAGGATACAAAATATCCTCCTACCGGATGGCTCCAGGATGCGATTTGCGCTTCTCCCAGTTCGTTTTCCAGCATGGAAAGCACCAGTTCGAACTTCGGACGAAGGATGGATGCATGGCGCTCCATATGCTCTCTCATACCATTGATATCTTTGAAGAACTTCACATGACGAAGCTGATTGATTTTGTCCGGTCCGATGGTCTGCCATTTCATCTTGGATTTCACATCGGCAATATTGGCCGGTGACGCAGACATGGCAGCTATTCCTGCACCTGCAAAGCTTACCTTTGAGGTAGAGCAGAACTGATATACCAAATCCGGATTACCTGCTTTTTCACACTCTTCAAGAATATTTAAAATTGATGCATGACTGTCTTTATCCAGATGATGAATCACGTAGGCATTATCCCAGTAGATTCTGAAATCCTCTGCCGCCGGCTTTAATGCCGCAAAACGTTTTACTGTCTCATCGGAATATACAGCACCACCCGGATTGGAGTAAACCGGAACACACCAGATTCCTTTTACCGCCGCATCTTCATTGACATATTTTTCTACCATGTCCATATCCGGGCCATCCTTTGTCATCGGAATAGAAATCAGTTCAAAACCAAACTGTTCAGTTACCGCAAAATGTCTGTCATATCCAGGCACCGGGCATAAAAACTTTACTTTATCAAGCTGTGACCATGGCGTACTTCCCATAACACCGAAAAGTACAGAGCGGGCAACGCAGTCATACATCATATTCAAGCTGGAATTACCTCCCACAATGACCTGTGATGCATCGACGCCCATCACATCTCCCATGAGCTTCTTTGCTTCCGGAATACCATCAAGAAGGCCATAATTTCTGATATCGGTTCCATTCTCACATTCAAGAATATCTGTACTGCTTAATACATCCATCATCGGCATTGCCAAATCAAGCTGTTCCTTACTTGGCTTTCCTCTGGAAATATCCAGCTTCATTCCAAGGTCTTTCTGTGCCTGATATTCTTTCTCCAGTTCCTCTTTCAGCGCAAGCAGCTCTTCCCTGCTCAGTTCCTTATATGCCTTCATCTTTGTTCCTCCTGTATTTTATCATCCGCCCTTCCGGCGTGAATAATCCTGATATCATAAAAATACTCTGTAATTGTGCCCTGGCATATTTCCCCGGCAACACAGATTATATTGTATTCCTTATTTGAATAAAACGCAAGAGATATTTTCATTTTTTAAGGTTTTCTTAGGAAAAAACTATTTCAGTGCCGTTTTCTTTGAATTTTTCTCTTCAAAATCCTTCTCATTTTTTTATTTACACCTCTTTGGAAACATTTCCTTTCTCCGGCATAATATAAACTGTAAAAAAGTTAAGAGGTAAATCAAATGAGTGATTTAGCTGCTACAAACTGCCAGCCTTCCTGCGGAAGCGGATGTGACTGCGGTCTTTTCTCCAACAACTGTCTCTGGCTGATTTTAATTCTTTTATTCTGTAACGGCCACGACTCCGATTGTGATTGTGGATGCAACAATATCATCTGGATTATCCTCCTCCTTTGCTGCTGCGGTAACGGAAGCGGATTCAACTTTGGTTGCTGCTAAGCTTCAAACTTAAAGAGTGGCTTTATTCACCTCCGGGTGGGGTATTGAGAATGGGTATTTTTCCATTTGCCCCGCCCGGGGCTTTTTTATTTGATAGGAAGTTCATTTTCTTACCGCGAGATAGCAGATTAAGCCGCAAATCATACTTCCTGTTTTTTTGTCCACCGCACGGGGCTTTGGATTATTTCCCTGCAGCGTCTTCTTTCTTTTCCTTTTTTCCATCACTTTTTTTTCTCTCAGGCAGACGGGATCCAGCTCATATATGGTATTGCCCTCAAAAATCAGATTTTCATTCATATCTTTTCCATCCTTTTCATATGATGGTGTAAAACAGGCAGAACCTGATAAACATTCTGCCTTCTATATTATATGAATGAACCTCCCCCGGTTTCCGATTTCATTCCTTCTATTATGAATTATTTATCTCATTCAAAGGAGCAAAATATGAATAGTGACCATGATTTTCCAAAAACTCCTCTTTCCCGGTTTCTTGATGATGATAACATAACCGTGATGGAGCAGTTAATTCCCTATTGTCCTTCTTCTCTGGGGCGAATCCTTGCCATAAACATTAAAATCATGGAACTGCAAAAGATTATCACCGATTTCCATGAGGGACCGCTCCTGCGGACCTGCGGACTGAATGAACCGGACGGAGATCTGGAAGCAATGCTTCGTGCTCTTAAAGGTTCCGTATCCAAAGAAAAAGCAGCGCAAATCAACTCTATTTTACAGATGATGCAGTTTAGCCGTCTTTACCAGAAGTTTTCTGCAATTACCAAAGAGCATCCGGAGCTCTTTTCCGGCATAACAACCCAGGAAAATCACACTTCCTCCTCCGGTTCTCCGGAAATTTTTTCCGATCCCTCCCTTTTCTTCCTTCTCAGTTCTCTTATGAACAACGAAGAAAATCAGGGCGAAAAAATGAAAAAAGTAATGGAGATGCTGAAAAACCAGCAGCAATAACATTTTATATCTGTAAGAAAAAATGGCTGCTCTCCTTTTTTCAGGGACTGCAGCCATCGTCTTTTTTACTCTTTCATCTCATTTACATTTCTATATCTGACAAAAGTGACAGGTTAAGAAAAAGATGATTTAAAGAACGGTTTAGTGTTTTTTTATCCATCTTCTCCGTCTCTTCTCCTTCCAGCACCGTAATTGTGATAGCAAATTCATTTTTGCGCGGGCGTAAAAATCCCCGGCGCTTTTCTTCTTTTTCCTCCGGACTGCTCTCCATCCGTCCTTCTCCGAGAACATTTCCCTCTCCGTCATACAATATCAAACGAGAGTCTTCCGGCGCAGTACCTAATGCCACTTCTCCCTGTAATATCCAGTGCCTCGAATCGGGAAAGGCCGGTTCACTAGCCTCATAATAAAACAGGAAACCGGACTTTTCATGCAGGGACATCACCCGTTTTTTCCAGGGCTCCATTTCCTTCTCCTGCTCTTTCCGGTATTCTTCCATAGTTTTTTCTCTGAATCGCAGCAGCTTTTTTATCATGGTTCCCCGCCTCCTGAAAAATTATCCTCATGAACATTTCTGTCCGCATCCGATTGTCTCACAAAACCACCGCCGGCGGAACAAACAAGGGATTTAAGCTTTTCACAGGCCTCACAGCGACTTTCCTTTTCATAAACGAACCGAATCTCGCAGCCTTCTTCCGAGAGCTTATGAATCCGTTCCAGAGCACATTGAAACATACAGTCATTTTTCAGGCTGCCATCGGTCAGAAGACAGATGCGGTATCCGGCACTTTCCCCGTATACATCCATCACATCCTTCATCAGCTCCGCGCCGATAAGCATTGCCTCACCCGCAGAATATTCCCGGATTTTCTGTTCAAGCTGGCACCGAAAACCCGGGGGATATGCGTTAAACTCTTTCACAACAAGGGTCGCGTTCCCGGTGACAAAGGCCTGGTGACAAAAATAGCCCATGAGACAGCTTTCGGTTTCCAGCTTATCCTGTTCTTCATAGAGAAAACGGCTGATTTTCCCCGCATTTTCCGTCTCAGTGCGCATTATGACAAACAGCGTATAAAACGGTCTTCTGTCACCGGACAGGGCATGAGGACTGTCCCTGTGCGCAGGCTCTTCACTTTCCTCTTCCTTCCTGCCTGCCTTTGCTTTTTTCGCATATTCCTTTTCCATCTCAATGCATTCCACAAGCAGAGCCTTCATTTCGGCATGAGATGCGCCGCCATCCTGTCCGAAAATCTCTCTCCATTCTCCCGGTAGTGCTTTATAAAACAGTTCCGAATAGTCTGATTCTGTCATTCTTGGGGGAATTTTCACATTTCCCTTGGAACTGGCTGTCAGAATCTTATAAAGCAGCCTTGTATCAGCCAGTTTTTGTGCTTTCTCATCAAAAAGCCGGATATCACCAAAAAGTCTTTCGTCCTCCGGATACCATTCATAATCCTGTTCAAAAGAGAGGAGCTGAAACCGTTCCGGATGTATCAGCCAGACACGGGAAAAACATCCGGGGTCCGCATAAAAATCCGCCAAATCATAGAGTCCCGGAAAAATATGTCTTTTCGTAAGCTCCTCCATGATATGCAGAACGCCAAATGCAATCTGATATAGCACCAGACAATCCACATGAAAATAATCCATCTGTTTTCTGGAAAAAAGCTTTTTCAGGGAGATTCCCCGGGTAATGATTTCCTCCTGCCGTTCTTCAAATATCAGCTCATCAATTTCTCTCATTATACGAACCACAGGATGGTTGCTGATAAACAGTTCCTCTTTGGAACCAGAAGACATATCCACCGTCTCCCGTTTTTCTATCTCATTTTTCATGCCCCGATGGATACCCCCTTCATCAAATCCTTCAAAGGCTTAACAATATTATCCAGAAACTCTGTACTCATCGGCTTCAAAAGCTTTTCAATGGAAAGAAACATCGGGGATGCCTCCTCATCCATCTCTCCGTCTGCACGGATAAAACAAAACGGAAAATCCTCTTCACTTAATTCTTCCGTAGTAAAAAAGACTGCCTGTCCCACCGGGTACTGGATATAGCTTTCATAATCATTGCTTCCGTATGCATCGGAAAAAACAAATACCGCCCGGTTTCTTCCTGCCACAGGAAACTTCTTTAACGATTTGCCGATAGCGGTATGCACAGATTCTTTTCCGTCAAGTCCTCCCCCATAGAGAGACACTGCTTTCAGTTTCTTTAAAAATAACGGAATCTCCGAAGTAAAATAGCTTCGGTCTTCAAACTCTGTCAGTTCGGTCTCTTCCCCCATTTTCTCATTCCGAATGATGGTAAGTCCAACCTTAGGATAGACTTCATAACGCGAAAGACATTCCAGGAAATGAGAAGCAGCATAATAAACTGCCGGAAAAATGGTGTACATGGAGGCCGTTCCGTCTACAATAAAATCCAGATAAAGTGTAAATGCCTGTTCCTTTTGCTGTTCCAGATTCCTGCGCAAATCCGAAGGAATCACCGGATTCCAATTCTCACTCATTTTTTATCCTTTCCGTTTTTTAATCTGTAATACTTCAATTTCTGTTCCTGCATAGGTGAACAAATCTCCTTCTCTTACCATATCCTCCTGCCCTCTCACCTGATGACAATCTTCATGCAAAATCAGGGCCTTCATCCGTTCACCTACCCGATAAAACGAAAGAATGTGTCCACTCATTCTTCCATTCTGACTTCTCTCATGTTTTTTCCCGAACACAATCGGCACAAAACGATAATCCTTCACATACGGGCTGTATTTTACATCTCCTACCCGGTAAGAAAAACGCAGCAGCTTAGCCGGTTCTTCCTGTCCCGCTGCCAGTCTGTCTGTAAGCTTTGGCATATGCCCCGTACTTTTCAGCCAGCATTCCATATCCCAAATCACTTCCCGGATATCCTGGTACCTCTCATCCGGCCGGGCAACCATTTTGGCTATTATTTTTACCAGCCTCTCATCGACACCTGGCATTTCTTTTAAAGTATAGGCATAATCATCCCCAATCATATATCTCTGAATCTCTTCATTCCCGTAAAAATGATGCCTGCCTGTATAAAGGAAATAAAGAACCAGTCCGGCCGAATAAATATCCATTTCCTTCTGACAAAAATAGCTGTTCCAGTATTTCGGGTCGGCATAACCGGGTGTCCCTTTCTGTTCCCGTCTGTTCATGACTGTCACATTGGATTCATGAAGATGAACCCAGTCAAAATCAATAATTTTAACAATGGAACCATCGGAAGAAGCCAGAATATTCTCCGGTTTCAAGTCCCGGTGTACAATCGGGTCCTGTTGATACATGGACATATAATGGTCAATGCCATACAGTATTTTTAACGCAATGACATGACAGATATTCATTTTTTCCGTCCAGGTCTGTCCGCCAAGCTGTCCCTGACGGATAAGGTCCGAGAGATCTTTTTGTTCAATATATTCCACCAGGGTAATAAACCGCCTGTTTTTTTCATCCAGCATCCCGCCGTAAATGCGGATAATATACGGAGAAAATAACTGAACCTTGCTTTCTTTCTCCACATAAATCTGTTCCAGATTATTGCAGAAAAGAACCTTCAGGAAATATTTTTTTCCGGTACGGATATCCGCCGCAATCATGGCCTGCTTATTTCCGTTTCGATAGCTTTCTCTGAGCATTTTTAAAGAGAGCACCAGTTTGTCCTCCTGACGGTCTTTATCCCGAACCCAGGTGAAGACCTCCCCCTCTTCAAAATAACAGTTCATAGATCTTTTCCTCCCATCCGGTGTTTCTTTAAGAACCTTTCCCGAAATGTCATGGTTTTTTCTTCTTCCAGCTTCACATAGCTTCCATTTGGCGTCTGGCTGACATTAAAAATGTCCCCACAAGACATCTCTGTCTGCCATACATCCGGTGCAAAAGCAGAAACCGTTTTCACATCCTCCGGTTCCTTTTTCTCCTCTTTCACATAAAGTACTGCGGTCTGATTGTCTTCTTCTCCGGATTCTCTGGCATGGAAAAAGAGGGTTTTAATGAGATTATCCGGCTCCGCCAGCCCTGCTTCCAGAATATTTTTCAGCCTTTCTTCATCAATATTTCCAAAAGCTCCGTCGGAACCTATCAAAAGGCACTGAAGCTGTCTGTCCGCAACTCTGACCACATGGGGCTCCACCCGTTCTCTTCGTCCCAGATACTGAAGAAGCCGGTTCTTATTCTGATGATACAAAATGGTTCCCGGACGGGTTTTCCCTTCACTTACCATCCTCTCTGCCGCATTTTGTATCTCACTGACCAGGACAAGCTCTCCGTTTTTCAGACAATACACCGGACTGTCCCCACAGTTTGAGACAATCCAGGTATCCCAGAAATGTATCGCGGCAGACAAAGTTGTCCCACCTTTAATTCCGGCGTCCAGACCTCTTTTATAAAGCTCCCGGTTTATTTTTTCCGGGATTTCCATGGAAAACTCTTCCAGTGTTTCAATTTGCTGTTCCAGAGAGCAGTCTTTAAACCGGTGACTCATGATTCTTTTGAGTAATGCTTCAAACCAGAGCTTCACGGCTGTTTCTGAATAAAATTTACCGCCGGACAGTCCTCCCATTCCGTCGGTCACCACCATGGCACTGACCGCTGCTTCATGATTTACACGAAGCTCCATCTGACAAAAGCTGTCCTCATTGGCAGAACGCCTGTTAATTCCGCTCTCAAAATATATCGCCATGCGGATTCCTCCTTCCGCTTTATTTGAAAAATCTTTATCTGTATGATACACTATTTTCATTGCGAGGAAAAGTCATTGGAGGTCATTTATTTATGCTTACATTTTCATCCCTTCAATTTTATCAGAAAAAGAAGGATTTCCTGTTGTACAAAGCCTGCGACACTTCCAGGCATTATATACTGAAATGTACTGACAGCTCTGAGCTTGCCGTACAACAGGCGCTTCATGATGAGTACGAGGCGCTTTCTGCCCTTTCTCATCCTTGTGTCCCCGCTTATTACGGCTTTCTGAAGAATCTGGTCCTTCCGGACCGGCCCGGACATTTTTCCGCTCTTTGCATGGAAGACCGGCTTTTTTCCTCCAGTGTACCATTTTCTTCTCTCTCATTAACAGAAATGATTCACATTCTTTTACAGACGGCAGAAACCTTATCCTTTCTTTTACAGAAAGGAATCTTATATACTGACCTGAATCTTTCCAATCTTCTCGTTCACCGGAAAGAAGAAAAAGTGTATCTGTCCCTTGTTGACTATACCTACTGTTATTATTTTCTGGCAAATCCGCACCCGCTTTATCCGCTGCGCTTTTCTTATGATTTGTCCCTGCAGCTTGACGGACAGCAGCTTCTGATTCAGGAGCTTTCCCTGCTGTTACAGGAAATGCTTGACAGTCAGCCGGCTTTACCGGTTTCTTCCGATGTATACCGGCTTCTGGAAACCGGAAAAAATCCGCCCTCCGGACTTCTGCTTTCCGATTTCTCAGTCATGATTCGCCAGATACTCATATAATTCTTCCACAACCGGAGCCAGTGTTTTTCCGATTTCCTTTGTTTTCAGTCGATTGACCACAATTACATACTGCGGGTCTTCTGCAGGAGCAAAGGTTACCATCCAGGCATTATTGGTGCCATCTCCCCGCTGGGCGGTTCCTGTTTTGGCAGCAATCTGCCATTCCTCTTCTCCGATTTTCTTCAGTCCGTAGGATTCGCCGGCTTTTTTCATAACCTTTTTTATCTTACTTGCTGTGGAAGCATCCATTGTCTCAGTAAGCGTTTCGGTTTTTCCTTCCTGAAGCATTTTCCCCTTTCCATTGACTATGGATTTAATAAGATACGGCTTCTTCATCTCACCGCCGCTTGCTATACTCTGGGTTATCATCGCCATATGAAGCGGTGTCACCAGGGTATTTCCCTGTCCGAAGGCCGTAGATGCAACCAGATTATCTTCCTGATTCTCCAAATCAAATACCGAACGAAGTGTTGTAAAATCCAGGGCAATCTCCTGTCCCAGAAGGAAGCTCTGTGCTGCCTCTTTTAATTCCTGACCTCCCATTTCCAGAGCCATTTCCATGAAGTATACATTGGAAGACTTTACAAATCCTTCTTCAAAAGATAAGGTACCGTGCGCCGTTCCGTTATAGTTTTTTATGGTCTGCCCGTTTATTTTAAGAGAACCGTTATCCTCCACTTTTTTCTTTTCCAGATGATTTTCCAAAATCCCCTTTGAAGTTACCAGCTTAAACACCGAACCGGGTGCCACCGGATTCTGAAAGGCATTGGACAAAAATACCCCTTCTTTTTCGTTGATTTTTTTCCAGTCTTTTTCCAGATTCTGCAGAGAAAAGGACGGGGAGGAGGCCAGCGCGAGCAATTCACCGCTTTTGATATCCATCACAACCACGGAACCGGTATAATCTTTAATCTGTTCATATGCTTTTTCCTGAAGCTTTTTATCCAGCGTCAGTGTTACATCTGCCCCTCTTTTTTCTCCTCTTTTGGATGCACTGTGGGTAAGCGCCACATTACAGGTCTTTTCTATCCCGTAGGTTCCGTATTTCTTTGACCAGTAGCCTATGACGTTGGAAAATGCAAAATCTGACGGGTAAATCCGCTCTCCGTAGGCTTCTTCCGACTGGGCAAGAATTTCTCCGTCCCTGTCTTTAATGCTTCCCCTGATATATTCTTTTTCGTACATGACTGCCTTTACTTCTTCTTTTTGTTTGTCCGCCTCCTTTGAGACGCCCGGCAGCAGCGCGGACATTCGGATTAATGAAATGATCATTAAAATGATGCAGATAATCGAGACACTTTGCAGCCATTTTACTCTTCTTAAAAAACTTTTCTGTTTCTTCACTTTCTGTTCCTTTCCATTTTACATTTCCTGAAATCACTGTCAGAAGTCCTGTAAGGATAAAACTGATTAACAGAGAGCTTCCTCCGCTTGAAATAAACGGCAGGGTAATTCCTGTAAGCGGGCACAGACCCGTACTCCCTGCAATAATAATGAGAGCCTGATAAAACAGCATACACACAAGGCCTGCCGCTACCACCTGATGATACCTGTCTTCTTTGCGAATAAACAGCCGGATTCCTTCCAGCCACAGGAAAATAAAGATTACAAATACCAGCAGCGCAAATATCATACCACACCGCTGTATCAACGCAGGATAGACCAAATCACTGGTTTTTACCGGCAAATCTGTTACGGAGGATGTGCCAAACCAGCCGCCCAGCAGAATCGACTCTCTGGCCTTAATCAGCTGATAGCCGAGTCCCAGCGCATCCTTTTCCGGATGCAGCCAGTAAATAAAGCGGTTGGCAATCTTTCCGTAGGCTGCCAGAAAAAATCTTACAATTCCCAGCCGTCCAATCCACGCATTGGCCTCCTGCAGCCTGGTAAGCTGCATTCCTGCCCCAATGACCATGACTACCATTACTGCCATGGCAGCAACCGTTTTCGCAAACAGTCGGATATCTGCCACATATAAAAATAAAAAAGTGAAAAAAAGCAGCATCACAAGAAGCAGCGTTCCGTATTCACTCTGCACTGCCAGAAAGGCAGCCTGTACTGCGGAAACAATGTAAAATGCACGAATTCTTTCTGCAGAAGGCTTTTCTACAGTTCCAAGGAGACCGGCACAGATAAAAACGTAAAGAAGCTTTGTTATCTCTGTGGTCTGTATGGACAATCCGCCAATTCGAATCCAGTTTTTCACATTTCCCACACTGGCTGCAAAAACCAGGGTAATCAGGGATATCCCGACCGACAGGTAAAACATTAACCGGCATATTTTTATGGATGCTATTTTCTTCCATCCGTAATAAACGGCTCCTGCCACAACTGCTCCCGCAAAACCAATGACATATTGCATCTGCAATCCTGCCATGGGATTTTTTCCCGTGTATAACTCCGGTGTTTTGAGCATTGCCTCTTTTACAAAAATGCTCTGAAGCATTGTCCCCACCGTAAGTAACAAAAGCGTATATATGACAATCTTCTGATTTCCGTGGACAACCGAGACAAAAAACCAGGAAACTACTGTAATCAAAAGCAGTATTGGTATCATATCAAGGTAAAGTCCTCCGGCCCCCTTGGACTGTACAAAAATAAACGCCGCGCACTGAACCATCAGTACCGCCAGAACCGGGCTGCTCCGAAAGGAATAAAAGGCTCTTCGGATTTCCCACAGTATTCTCTCCGGAGAAATGCGGTTTTTCTTTTTGTCCATCCTACTCATAATATCTCTCCCTCGTCCGCTGATTCAGTCTTGTGCTCCCGCTTCTTGACATCCCTGTTTCCACCACAAACTCAACATTTCCGATAAAGAACCGGAGTCCGTCCGAAAGGATAGCCCGGTCTGTCACCAGACCATTCACGAAAAGCTTATTTTTTGTTCCGGCATCCTCCAGAATATATAATCCGTTTTCCTCTACAATTCTGCAGTGGTTTCTGGCCACACAAAGGTCATCCAGTACCAGATTACAGCCGCGGTCTCTTCCAATGACAAAAGGAATCTGATTGACCGAAATTCTCTTTGACGGCATATTCCCATCCCCGGATTCTACCAGAATAATTCCCGTATTTTTATACTGATTCATCGGGATAATATTTTCATGCGGCATTTCTGTCACGTCATCTGTTTCCGTCCCGGATTTTGTTTCCCAAATCTCCTGCTGCTCTATCCCGGATTCTCCTTCCCAATCCGATTCTTCTTTCCTCCGGCAGGCTTCCCGTGATTCTTCTTCCGCTCCCTGACCTGCTTTCAACAGCTCCGTTTTTTTCTCCTGTTTCCGGTTTTGTCTTTCCAGAGCCCGGGCTTCTTTTTTCTGCTGGCGTAAATCCCATTCATCCACAAAATGCTCGCCTTCTTCGTAAACCTCATCCAGAGTTTTGTTTGCTCTGATTAAAACGATAATGATAAATATAATTAAGATAATGACACCCATCTGTGATAAAAAAGACATAAAATCAGCTCCTGTTCTAATAATTCCGAGCATGCCGGTTTTTCTCTTTTGCCTGGAAAAACAACCGGCATCCCTCTTCTTATGCTAACAGGAGCATACCATACTTCCCGCACAGATTCAAAAATGCGGCTTTATTTATTTTTACCCTTCCCGATGTTTTTCCCGCTCATCCGGCAAAGAACATCCATCATATGTCCAATGTCACAGGACTCCTGATACACGGCATCCTCTTTCAGATTCTCTCCCAGCATATCACCCAGGGAAGTCTCCTCAAAGCCCTGTTTTTCCAGTTCCTTTTTAAATTCCGCTGCCTTATGGGTATCCCAGTCCCGACGATAACATTTCCCAGTCCAGATGGAATAAATCAGAGCACTGAAAAAATAAATGTCATTCATCAGGAAATCTTTGGAAAATCGGCTCGGTCTTCTCATATAACAGTAATCTTCAAATTTCTCCAGTTCGAGAACATCCGGCTCCTCCTCTTTTGATACTGCAAGCATCACAAGGTCTTTCTTCTCGAGACTGTTCCAGTCTTCCAGGCCTTCTTCCATATATAAAGCAGCCTCTTTTTTAAACACACTGTTCTTTTTACATCGGTTCATATCTTCAAAAAGAATCCTGTCTACTTTAGCGTAACGGCAATAGCCTTTTTTCTCATATCCGTAATCCCGACAGCTCCACCGCCTTAAAAGCTCCCTGCCGGTCAGAATACAAAGCCACCATTTCTGAGAAGCCGGAAGCTGGTAAACAGAATCATATTTCCGGCAAAGCGCATCGTCTATTTCATAGCCCCTGGCCTGCAGTTCTTCCGCGACCGATTCCAGAAGCATCCAGATATCCTGGCTGTTTGCCAGGGAATCTGATTTGTATTTTGCAATCATTTCCAGAATAATTTCTGCCGGTGTCACCCCGAGCGGCTCCATCTGCGCCTTTGCCAACAGTTTTTCAATGGAAGCAAGGGTCGGCTGCAGGGCAATGCAGAATCTGAGCAGCCATTCTCTCGTCACCACAGCTTTTCCGGCTTTGATTTTGGAAAACTGGGCTTCGCAGTGGAGCAGACCGATATCTCTTAAAAACCAGGAGGCTTTTTCATAATATCCGTACTCTTCTTCGATTACCTCCTCCAGGCACTGACCAAACTTTCTTGTCCCCTCCCGAAACTCATCCCGGTATAAGGAAATGAGCCCGTAAAACTGGTCCATAGAGCGGACTTCAGAAAGCATTACCCACAAATCCATGGTGTTTAAGCTTCTCTCACCCAGCTCCTCTTTGTTTTCCAGAATCTCTTCTACCTTTTCCTTTGCGCCCTCCAGCTCATCGATGGATAACAGGCCATTAATCAGAGCAATCCAAAGGGCATCCTCTATATTTTTACAGTACAGTCCATAGCCCATATAGGTTTCCAGAAGAATGTGATTGATTTCTTCCAGATTCATGTGAAAGGCCATGCCAAGCGTGATATATATTTCTCTGGAGGATGGCATGGAGCCTTTTTGCCAGGCACCGATTGTCTGTCTGGTTACCGGAACGTAGACTACCTCTCCTTTTCGCTCTGCCCGGTGAAAAACTTTCCTGGCCAGCGAGGTATTGCTGTAATCAAACTGGTCCATTTTCTCTTCCAGAAAATCAGTAAATGGTTTTCTGCTCTCACTCACCGTTTGCAGTCGGCTTTCAATTTCCTCCAGAAACAAATCTGTATCCTTTTGCAGCATTCAAATCCCCCTCTTTGTCCGAACTTTATGACATGTGTAGCTTATCTGCTCCCGTCAGCGGCTTTTCGCCGTATAATATTTCCCGTCTGGATAAGAACCGCCAAAACACCAAGAATAATAAAAAATAACAGTCTGAGTTTCTGTGATACCATCATGGATGCAATAATTTCAATAAGAAATCCACCGACAATACAGGCACCGATATTTTTCCAGAGAGAATACTTTTCCGGCTTATTTAAAAGCATATAAATGTAATTAAGCATCAAAAGAACCCACATTCCCGCCATTCCGACAGCAATTTTCCAGTGCCCAATCATCAGAGAATAATTGGACAGATACATAATACACCCGGTCAGGAATCCCTGTGGTGCTGCTGTCATCAGAAAATCCGGGAAGGAGCCACCACCTGCTTCCCAGGCTTCGGCATATTCCGCATCCATATCTTCCTGCTCTTCGCAGGATGTTTCTTTTTCTTTTACTATTTCTTTTTTCACTTTTTTCCCCGCCTCTTTTTTCTTTTCATATTTGGACAGAAGCTTTCTGACATGATTTGCGGCATCTTTTTGGTCCTCCGTCAGATTCTCTTCCCGTTCGTCAAGCTGTGACACAAAATCTTTCAGAATAAGCACCCATTGTTTTTTTCTTCCGAGACGCAGCATGATCCGGTCAAATGCATCGTGGTTCTTTATTTCAAACAAATTCTCATTTAAAAGCATTATCATATTTCGGATAATCTGATCTTTCATCTCACCAGGAATATACCGGGGTTCCATTTTGTCAAGATACGTTTCTATCCTGTCAAAAGAACTCATGTGCTCACAAAACAGCTTCCCGCTCCAGGTTTCCGTTTTTTCATAATTATCACAGACAAGCTCTGTAAATAAAGCTTTATTCGTTTCTTCAATCAGATGCAGCCTTTCTTTTGCCGCTTTGTTATTTTTATCCCATGTTTTTTCCATCAGCCAGTGAAGCTCGCTTATCACATCCGCCTTGCTCCGGCTGGTGACACCTTTCAGCAACAGTTCCGTATAGCTTTGTTCCAATGCCGGAGTAAATGACATTTTGTGTATGGAAGCAAGAACTTCATTTACCGTTTCCCGGAAAATCTCTTCTCTGGAAGCCCAGTATAACAGTTGCGGCAAGTGCTCCATCAGATATCCTCCATCGAGAGGGAGCACGCCTTTCTTCCGGGTAAATCCATAGAACAGCCATTGCAGCCTGGAAAGCTCCATACTGCCGCATTTCTTTTCCTTTAAATATGCAGCGGCATATTCCATAAACTCATCAAACAGTTCCCGCTGTTCGACAAAATAACTGGAAAGATAATAATAAAAATAATAATCGAGAATATCCGGCTCTCTCTTTTGCAGAATTCCCTCAAAGGTGTCTAAGGAAAAATAATCTTTATGGCATTTCTGTGAAGAGAAGCAAAAAGGGACTCCGCTTTGCATCTCTGTTACCGGTGAACAGTAGCCTGCTTTTTTCCGAAGAGGCTCCGGCAGCATACAATGAATCGCATACATGATTTTCCGGGCATTTTCCGCGAAATCGGAGTCTTCCCAGGATGGTGCAACCACGTTGATACCGGAAGGACACTCAAATAAACACCAATAGACTACTCTGAAAACTTCAGGTAGTCTGTCCAATAAAGCATACTCTGTTAAAATATCTTTCGGGTCCTGTGTAATCTCCGGAAAAGACACTTCCGGAAGATAACTCTCCGTTTCATTCTGCTCCCAGCATCCCGTCGGTGCCATATAACATCCCGGTCCGGTATTTTTTTCTTTTGGCTGGTATATTTCTACCAGTTTGTTTTCCCGGTTGTCCTCGCCGGCCCGGGCAGGAATGGTAAGCATTTTTACAAATCCGGTGACACTGCTGTATGTCAGTGTCTCCACCGGAATTCCTTTTTTATCTGGCACCGTGGTCGCCGCCATTTTTTCCAGCTCTCGTAAAACATTTTTATCCTTTGGGATGGAGGATGCTACCATCCCCCATCCCAGTTTATTTCCGGAAATGCTGCGGCCGGACCAGGTGTACTCATGGCGAAAATATTGTTTTATCATTCGAGCCACCCTCTCTCCTGCATATATTTCATTACCATCCAAAGAACCGGTTCTTCCACTCGAATCGGCCGGACTCTGCCCACAGCCCTCGCTGCTCCTTCTTCCTGCCCTGTGAGCTCCTCAGTCTCACATCCGAGGGCCGAAACGGCAAACAGGCTGCTTTCTTTATAATCATCCAGATTCCGCTGGAGTCGGAATACTTTCTGGTCAAAAATCTGTTTTAAAATGTCCTGTCTTAAAAAATGACGATCCATATTCATAAATCCGTAACTGACCTGTCGGCGGTCAAACAAAAGTCCGCTGCCGCGGAAGGCCCTGATTTCTCCCAGTTCCTCCAAAAGATCGCTTTTTGCAATGGTCAGCGCCATATATTTCTGTCGGAGTTCTGAATCCCCCACACCGGATCGGATAGAATCCAGAATCGTTTCCGCCTTCCGTTCATAGATATATTCATCACTGACCGCATTCTGAAACAGATAATCATCCTGATTCATCACCTGAGAACCATTATCATGACTCATTCTCTGAATGGAAATCTGCTCTTCTTTACTGAGAATCCGAAGTTTCTCAAGAACTCTTTCCTCCTCCGGTGTCTGCTTCGTCATAACCGAATGCTCAAGATGCATCTGTGCCGGGTCCACCAGGCAGATAAATCCATCCATATGACGAACGAAGCCGGTTCGTCCGGTTCCCGCATTTTCTTTTATCAGTTCCCCTGCCACGTCATAGATTGCAGTAAGCAGATGAATCACTTTATCACTTAACCGGTAAGTAATCTCCAGAAAAATCGGTCTGCGGAAGGCCTTGCTTGTAGATGCGGGACAGATTCCATCCCGGTAAAGCCTGTCTGCATTTCTCTCCATCTCCAGCTTATAGCTGTCATTTGGATTACCGGAAGCACTTCGGACACTGAGGTTTTCCCGCTGCATCACATCAAATCCATTCATCATCAAAGCGGACATATACACTGTTTTTCCGGAAGCTACGCTTCCCGCCATCCCAATCATCAGCATCTCATATTTAAAGAAATGCTGTGGTAACACATTGTGACAGTGCGGACAAATCATCGTATTAGAATAAACAGTCAAGGCTCCTTCCTGAACATAAAAGGAATATCCGCAGCTTTCCGCATCATACTGTCGAACCGCCAGGTCATGACCGGAAGCGGTCAGCTCCTGATTCAACTCTGACATTATCTGATTGTCAATAATGATTCTCTCCGCATCCACCTGTTCCTCCGGCACCCCCATGGCATTCCAGAAATACTGATATGGCACATCGGTTTTCGGGGAAAGCACTTCATTTAATGCCGGAGATAAAAATCTTGCTCCATCGGTCCGCAGAAGAAATCCAATATCATCATTGGAAATATTCCGGAAGCAATATGGACATTTTTTTATTTTTATACTTTTTGTTTCCTTCATCGTTCTCCTCCGGCTCTAACATCCTTTTGTAGCTCTGATTGAAATCTCGTGCTTTGATTCCAATATAATATAGTATAAAACATCTTTTTTTATGACTGCACTCCGGGCAGATACTCCCTGATCTCTTCCCAGTCCGGACTCCCGGATTTCAAAAGGGGAAGAAATGGAACGAACCAACAGACTGTCCGGCTCATCCATGGCACAGATTTCCAGTCCCTGATCTTCAATATAATAAGTAAATTCCCTTCCGGAAGGCTGTTTTCCATACATCATAATCTGGTCAAGTGACACACTGCCCTTTCGTCTCCTGCCATCCTGACAGACTGCCGCACAGCCTCCAAAGGCCGAGCCATGGGTAATCAGGAAATCCAGCCAGAAGCATCTGGTTTTCTGTTTCTCCGCTTCTTCCTTTTCCAGCCGCTGCTGCTCTTCCTTTTGACGGCTCTCAATCTCCGCTGTCTTTAAAGCATATTCCAATGTATATTTCTGATTTTTTCTTTTTTTATTCTGGACAAACCACTGGCCGGTTCCCGCAATTGCAAGAATCGCCGCAATAATCAGCCCGATTTTCATGGTAAGCATTCTGACACCTCATTTTTTCCGCTTTTATTTTCCTTCGCAGTCTATGGTCATTATACCAGAATCTTTGCAATCATCAAAGAGGACAGTTTATGAATTTTTACCGGTCCGCGACCTTTCTCCTGTGATTGATTTTTAAAAAAATTTATTATAAAATGGAATTGTTTCACATCGAATTTATTAATAAAACTTTCGGCAGCCCGCAATGCTGCTATAAAATACAGTCAGAAATGAGGAAAAAACATGTCAGGAACAGTTCTGCATCTGAAACGGGAGTTTGATATCAGCGCCGTTGTTTCTATCCATTATTTTGAATATAAAAGCGATTTTATTTTTAAAAGTGAATATCACGATTACTGGAATTTATTGTATGTGGAAAGCGGCTCATGCGAAATTGCCCTGTCCAATACAGAATCCGAACCCCTTGTCTTAAAGGAAGGAGAACTTTTTATCGAAGCGCCCGATGAATACTATTCATTTAAAGCCTCTGCGGGGACGGTTCCTGTACTCTTTTCGGCAGGCTTTTACTGTGATTCTTCCAATATGCCTTTGCTGGCCAACCGCATTTTTTCCTGCGAACAGCAGCAAAAAGACTGCCTCCGGCAACTCTCCCGGGAAGGAACCCTTAATTTTTCAACCAGAGTGGATGATTCCGGCAATTATTTTTTAAAAAGAAAATATAATCAGCCCATCGGCGGCGAGCAGATGATTTCCATTTATCTGGAAATGCTTTTAATCGGTTTGATTCGTCAGTATTCCTCACCGGACGCCGGAAAGGAGAAAATAACCTCCTCTTTGTCCAGGGCAGATACCGTTCTTTTAAACCGAATCACAGATTACTATGCTGCCAACATCACCCGGCGCATCAGCATCGAAGAACTTTGTCAGGAGTTTTCTATCGGCCGTTCCCATCTGCAGCGCATCTTTCGCGAACAAACCGGTCTGGGCGCCATTGAATACTTTTGTCAGATGCGAATCAGCGTTGCCAAACAGATGATTCAGGAAAACCGGATGAGTCTTACAGAAACCGCTCAGGCACTTGGTTACACATCGATTCATTATTTTTCGAAACAATTCAAAAAAATAACCGGAATGCCACCGTCACAATATCAAAGCTCTATCCGCTCTGCCGGCAGCAATCCGGTATATCATCATATTGACCTGGAACAGGGTGCAGATTTTATGCCCACAGAATCTCCGGATACAGATTCCGGTCTTTCATTTCCTGAATAGCACTCATAACGGCGGACTTATCTTCCTGATAGGTTACGCCGTACCATTTTTCTCCGGATTCCAAAACCTTCACCACCGCTTTTTCTTCTTCCAATAACTGTGATACCACCGCCGGAAGAAAATACTCACATTTCAGCGGATTATTTTCCAGTTCTTTATCCAGAAATGCCGGAAAACGATTTTCCAGTTCCTGAAGGAATCCCGGGGTAAATCCCCAGCAGTTCATGGACACCGGTGTATGATCCGGAATCGGATGCCAGGTATTTCCTTCATCCGTAGTATAAGCAGCGCCCTCTCCCTTCTTCTCAATTCGTGTTCTTTCTGTAATATCGGTAAGATGATGCTCTTTATCCACCTGACAAATACCTCTTGCCACATGACCATTCTCCGTAATCGTATTTTCAATATGAAATCCTACCATCACATAGCGATATACCTCATCATCCTCATGGGTCATCAGATAATCATAGAGCATGGCAAATGCCTCCGGACCATAATAATCGTCGGCATTAATTACCGCAAATGGCTCCTCAACCACATCCTTGCAGCAAAGCAGCGCATGCCCGGTTCCAAAGGGCTTTACTCTTCCTTCCGGCACCGCATATCCTTCCGGAAGCCGGTCATTTTCCTGAAATACATAATCCACCTTCATAAATGGCGCGATTCTGTCTCCCACCAGTCTCTTAAAATCCTCTTCAATGGCGTGTTTAATAATAAACACCACTCGCTCAAATCCCGCTCTTTTTGCATCAAATACGGAGAAATCCAAAAGTGTATGTCCCTGGGAATCCACAGGGTCCATCTGCTTTAATCCTCCATAACGGCTTCCCATTCCTGCCGCCAGAACCACAAGTACCGGTTTTTTCATTTTATTCTCATCCTTTCCCTTTCAAAAATATATATTTCCTCTTTATTTTCCCACAAAACAGGGAAAACATCAATCTTAAATATTAACTATGGAAAAAAGAACGATGTTATAGTATAATGTAATAATTAATGCACTGGCCGTCACCTTTTTTGGGTACGGCTTTGGATAAATGGATAAATGATAGGAGGAAATATGTCCATGCCAGTAAAATATGTTTTCGTCACAGGCGGTGTCGTTTCCGGACTGGGAAAAGGAATTACCGCGGCATCCTTAGGCCGGCTTTTAAAAGCCCGGGGCTATAAAGTGACCAGTCAGAAGTTTGATCCTTATATTAATATTGATCCGGGAACCATGAACCCGATTCAGCATGGTGAGGTATTTGTAACAGATGACGGTACTGAGACTGACCTGGATCTGGGACACTATGAAAGATTCATTGATGAGAAATTAAATAAACAGTCAAATGTTACTACCGGTAAGGTTTACTGGAGTATTTTAAATAAGGAACGCCGCGGAGATTTCGGCGGCAATACTGTACAGGTTATCCCTCATGTAACCAACGAAATCAAGAGTCGTTTTTATCATAATGAAGATGCCTCTGAGACAGAAGTAGCCATTATTGAAATTGGCGGAACCGCCGGAGATATTGAAAGTCAGCCATTCCTGGAAGCCCTCCGTCAGTTCCAGCACGAAGTCGGACATGAGAACTGTATCCTCATTCACGTGACATTGATTCCTTATCTGAAGGCATCGGGTGAGCTTAAAACCAAACCGACCCAGCAGAGTGTTAAGGAGCTTCAGGGAATGGGTATCCAGCCGGATATTCTTGTATGCCGCTCCGACCTTCCTCTGGATGACAGTATTAAGAGTAAAATTGCCCAGTTCTGTAACGTACCGAAAAAACGCGTAATTCAGAACCTTGATGTTGATGTTTTATACGAGCTTCCTCTTTGTATGGAAAAAGAAAGACTCGCCAACATTGTCTGTGAGTGCCTGAAAATGGATTGTCCACAGCCAGACCTGAAAGACTGGATTGATATGGTCGATGCCTGGAAGAATCCAAAGCATAAGGTTACCATTGCTTTAGTCGGCAAATATGTCTCTCTTCATGACGCATATATCAGTGTCGTTGAAGCCTTAAAACACGGTGCGGTTGCCAACAATTCCGAAGTTGAAATCAAATGGGTAGATTCTGAATTAATCAGTGACTACAACGTTGATTCCTTCCTTTCCGATGTTGATGGTATCATCGTACCGGGCGGATTCGGTGACCGTGGTATTGAAGGTATGATTTGTGCCATCCATTATGCAAGAGCACACAAGGTTCCTTACCTTGGCCTCTGTCTTGGAATGCAGCTTACCATCGTTGAATTCGCTCGAAATGTCCTTGGCTTAAAGGATGCTCACAGTCATGAATTCAGTGAAACCACAACAAATCCGGTGATTCATATTATGCCGGATAAAGAAGGAATCACAAATCTCGGCGGCACATTAAGGCTTGGTTCCTATCCTTGTATTCTGGACGAGCGCTCCAAAGCCATCGAACTTTACGGTTCAAAAACGATTGAAGAGCGCCATCGTCACCGTTATGAGGTGAACAACCAGTACCGTGACGTTCTCCAGGAAAACGGTATGCTTCTCTCCGGTTTCTCTCCGGACGGACGTATCGTTGAAATGATTGAGATTCCGGAACACCCATGGTTCATCGGAACACAGGCTCACCCGGAATTCAAATCAAGACCGAATAAACCACATCCGTTATTTAAAGGAGTCCTGGCTGCCGCTCTTGATTATCAGCTTGGTAATTTCTCATCCGAAGAAGAATAAGATAAAAATAACCCGCTGCATTTTTGCAGCGGGCTTTCTTTTGTCGTTCTCCCGGTTTCCAACGTTTTATCTAAGCACCAAATACTTTCATAAGCTCAAATGCAGATGCAATAAAAATACACACTGCACATCCTGCCCAGAAATAACCATCCGGTCTCCATTCTGTTTTCGTTTCTTCTGTCTGATTCTCCTTTATCACTTCTTTATTACAGAAAAAGAAATGTAATATCCCCATAATAATCACAACAGACATTACCACAACAAGCAGTCCTGTCAACAGATTATCAATATAAAAATGCTGCGCACTGTCACAGAGAGACGGCCCAAAAAGATAATAATTTCCGATATGGATATCAATTATTTTCTTTAACAGCGGTACCTTCATCATAAACGGCAGAATAATATTCAGCAGATTAAAAAGAAAATGTATTACAACTGACACACTCAGATTATCTGTTTTTCCCATAATCACCGCAAATAGCAGTCCCAGAACAAATGCATAACTCATCTGATTAAAATTCATATGCATGAGTGCAAAGAAGAGTGCTGATATGATGACAGCCTTCTTTTTCCCTGAGATACTATGATAAATACATCCCCGATAAATACACTCTTCTACAACCGCGGGAATTAGTGCCAGTGAAATAATTCCTGTTACCAGAGATTCTCTTGCTGCATTAATGGTGCCAGTTACCGCATTATCAAAAAGAACCATAGACAAGGCATTGATATAACCCCCTATCCAAAATAGCAGTAACGACAGTATCGGAAAAAACAACCATTGTTTTAATGGAATCTTTTTTAACGGACAATATTCCAGAAATGATTTTTTATTTCTTTGTGTACAAATATAATACAACGCCGCAGCCATAATCTCTTTTGATAATAAATCAATCCGATATTCCACTGAGAAGAAAAAAGTAACTGCTGTAAGAAACGCCGCCAGTAGAAAAAGAATGCTTCGCCCTTTTTTACTTTTTGTGAAGGAAAAAAGGAACAGGAAAAGAACAGCATTCATTATCACGATTCCAAACACATTTTGTCCTAAAAATGCTGCCGGAATGGCGCCTCCCAGATAAACGATAATGGTAAATAACCATAATACATTTGCATTTTCTGTTTTTTTCCGTGCATTTTCCATCATATCACCTGTCAGGAAAGCTTCTGGATTCCCTCAGCGGTTATCGTAATTTTCCTGTTTTTATAAAGCCGTCCGATGGCTCGTTTAAACTCGTTTTTGCTCATGCCAAATTCCGCACGGATTTCTTCCGGTGCAGATTTATCATGGTATGGAAGAAATCCGTCATTTTCATCCAGTTTTTTCATAATAGTAACCAAATCAATATCCATCTGAATATATCCTTTTTCTCTGAGACTGAGATTCATTTTTCCATCTTCTCTGACACCCAGGACTCTTCCATCTACGCGGTCTCCGATTCTCAGTTCCCGGACAAGCTCATTTTTCGGAATCATAGCATGATATTTTCCATCAACTGCTATGAAAACTCCATATTCCGGGTTTTTTCCAAAGACAATTCCACTAACCTCATCGCCTGCTTTATACGGTGCATCTGCCCGAAGGAATTCATAAACCTTCATCGTTGCGCAAAGTCTTTCACTCTTATCAATGTACAAGGCAACCAGATATTCTTCTCCCTTTTTAACTTTTACAATCTGCTCGCTGTAAGGTAAAAGCAAATCTTTCTCCAATCCCCAGTCCAGAAATGCTCCGATTTTATTAACTTCCAACACTTTTAATACTGCCAATTCACCAAGAGTCAGCTTCGGCATCCTTGTCGTTGCAATAAGGCGGTCTGAAGAATCTTTGTAAACAAATACTTCTACCGCATCTTTTTTGCCTGCATTCGCTGGAACCTGTTTACGTGGCAGTAAAACACACTCTCCTTCTCTTCTTCCCAAATCCTGCTCTTCACACAGATACACTCCAAAATCTGTTGTGTGATCAATATATAACGTCTGTACTCTTCCTAATTCCATGATCGATTAACCCTTTCTATTTCTGTCACTCATCATAGAGTCATTTCAATGATTGCTAACAGCTCTTTTTTCTGATTCTCAAATTTCACTTTAAATATATCTTCTTCTTTTGATATAAATATATGAATGCAATCCTTCAAAAAAGCAGAGTGACGATATTCTACCCGAATCGCAGACGGTTTTTCTCCATCCTTCAGTAGCTCCTCTGCCCATTGAACATAAAAAGCATTATTCACATGCATATTTGTATCTACAAAAAATCCGGTAACATCAAATGACTCTGCTTCTTCCCAGTTTCCATCAGAAGAAAGTTTTCTTTTAACCCGAACAGTCTCTTTGATTTCCTCTGGTATATATGTTTTCGTGATGTCGTCCGGAATCTTTGAAGGCACTGACTGTTTTGTATTCATATATACCCAAACGGAATCTGCATCAGCAATCAGATTATTATTGCTGTCATAAAGGTAAAATCGACGATATCCGTAAAAACCTTTCATTTTATATGGTTTCGTCACAACCTTTAATTCATCTCCCAGCTTTGGATAATCCTTTATTCGGATATCCCATGCCAACAAATACCATGCATTGTCTTCTTCCTCTTTTTTTCCAAGACCAAGACCGAGACTCATAGTGTGGAAAACACTGCTGTCCTGAAAATAATCTAATATCTGATATGCTTCCACCTCTCCATGCTGATTTGTCTCGCTATATCTTACCCGTATATTCATCTCATACATTTTGTTTTTCCTCTGAATAATATCCCGTTATTTCAAAACGTCCTGCATTCATATTGCGAGATACACGTCTTGCATTAATATACAGAAATCACACTGTGCATCTTTCCCGACGAGATAAAAATAAGAGGCTCCATCAGATAAAATCATCTTAACAGAACCCCTCTCTCATCAGAAAATCTATAAGAGAATTAAATTAAACGATTCTTTCTCTCTTTCTCTTCTGCGATAATCATACGCATCGCTGTTTCAACAGCAGATGTCTCCCCAAAGAATGCCAGTGTTGTAATATGCTGTGGACAGCTTCCGTTAATCTCCACCGGAAATACATTGCTTGTCTTTGCAACACGGTCTGCATAATATAAAATACCGGATACGGTTGTCTGGAAAAGTCCGACAGCGTCATACTTACGCTGCTTTAATTCTTCTCTGCTCTCCGCATTCATTTTGCGATAAAACATCTGCATCGCTAATTTTCCTGGATTATAAATAATACGTCCTTCTGCCATATCTGTCCCCTTCACATCTTTTGAAATAATACCATAGGTCTACGAACCCGTTCTATTTTATTTATCATAGCACATTTGTAAAAAGATTACAAGGATTTTTAATACGGCCATTATATTCAACCATTTTATATTATACCAGAGACTGCGAAAAATCGTATCTCCTGGCGTTTTCCGGATTGCGGTATTCATGTTTCTCGTAGTATCCGATCAGATTTTGTGCATCATCGCGAAGAGCTACCATATAAACATCTTTGTTTTCTTTTTCGTTATGGAAGGTATGAATCATGTTATGATCTGCGCTTTCTGCAAACCATGCAATCACTTTTCGGATCATTTCTTTAGATTTTTCGTTATGACAATTCAAGAGATTCTTCCCAATCAATTCTGCCCCACCGCTTTTACCATAGTGACCAATTGCTGCCGAATTCATATAAATAATCTCATGATTCAGATTGCAAATCACCACAGAGGCTCTATCCATGTCAATTATGCTCTTCATATATTGTGATAAGTCCATACATATACTCCTTGTCATTTTATTAAAATTGTAAAAATGATTATACGTGAACTTTTAACAATTTACAATGGAAGCGGCATCAACGGATGGATAAATTGCCATCCGGCGATGCCACTTTTTCACTAAATCGTTATTTTATTCACATGAATCAATTTCTGATTTTCTTTCTGCTTTAGTGCTTCCGCCTTTGCCAAATGCCCCTCTACATAATAATAAAATCCACTCTGTCCTTTTCTGCCGACAATCGTAATCCTATGAGGAATATGCATTTCATCGCGATAATAATAATGGCCAAATAATTCTATTTCAAACTGCATAACAACTCCCCTTCATAAAATACAGTACAAAATTCACTTTTTTTATTATATTATAATTAATTCTATTATTTATGTAAAGAACAATCTTTTACGGGATGTGCATTTCCTCCGCTATGTAATATGTACAGGATATTTTTATTTAATAGGAAATGGAGTAATTTTATGTCAAAAAAAAAGACACATAATGTGTCTTCTTAGCAGCGCTACCAGGATTCGAACCTGGAAATGCTGGAATCAGAATCCAGTGCCTTACCATTTGGCGATAGCGCTATATAAAACAGGGTTCTATTAAATAAAACCCTGAGCGTGGGCAAGAGGATTCGAACCCCCGACCTTCTGGTCCGTAGCCAGACGCTCTATCCAGCTGAGCTATGCCCACTTATTATTTGGTATGCCGGCGATCGGAATCGAACCGATACGGGAGTATAAGTCCCGCAGGATTTTAAGTCCTGTGCGTCTGCCAGTTCCGCCACGCCGGCAAAGAAAAAACCGGACAATCCGGTATTTCTTATGCCTGATATTACTCAGACGAATGGGCGGAGGTGGATTCGAACCACCGAAGCAATTTGCAGCAGATTTACAGTCTGTCCCCTTTGGCCACTCGGGAATCCACCCATTCAAGTCGCATTACTGCGCCTGACAATAT
>JALEIY010000202.1 GCA_022769785.1 Eubacterium sp. | reverse complement strand
CATTTCCGGTTGGAATGGAAATCTCTGTCACTTTTCCGGTCAGACAGTCAAGAATCCCCTGGAGAACTTCCATCAGACCCTGTCCGCCGGAATCCACAACACCGGCTTCTTTTAAAACAGGAAGCATATCCGGTGTTTTGGCGAGAACTTCATAACCATAGGAAACCACGGCTTCGCAAAACGGAATCAGCTCCATATCGCTGTCTGAAAGTTCGGAAGCTTTCTCAGCTACACCTTTTGCCACCGTAAGGATTGTTCCTTCTTTTGGCTTCATAACCGCTTTATACGCAGTCTCCACCGCCCGGTTAAAGCCTGCGGCAATCTCTTCCTTTCCGAGCTCTTCTTTTTTGGAAACCGCTTTGGTAAATCCACGGAAAAGCTGGGATAAAATAACACCCGAGTTACCACGTGCCCCACGAAGAGAACCATTACTGATCGCTTTACAGAGCACAGGAATCGTTGGTTCGGTAATGCTTTCCACCTCTTTTGCGGCAGAAAGGATTGTCAGTGACATATTGGTTCCGGTATCTCCATCAGGAACCGGAAAAACATTTAATTCATTGATGTATTCTTTTTGTGAATTGATACGGTTTGCACCGGCCAAAAACAGCTTTTGAAGAGTTTTTGCATCTATGGTGTGAATATTCACAACAAGTTCCTCCTTAATCTCATATATTTTCTCAGATGTATGGGTATCAGTCCACGATACGAACACCTTCTACAAATACGTTAATCTTCTCAACTGTCATATTCGTAAAAGTCTCGACTCTGTATTTAACACTCTGAATCAGGTTTTCGGTTACTGTAGCAATTGATACACCATAAACAACGATAATATGAAAATCAATCTGAATCCTATTATCGTTCATTTTAACATGAACGCCTTTACAGATATTATCCCGTTTTAACAGTTTTACAAGTCCATCCTTCATATTGACGGAGGCCATTCCAACGATGCCAAAACACTCAAGAGCATTGATACCGGCATATTTTGCAATTACTTCTTCATCTATCATAATCTGACCAAGATCTGTCTGTATTTGTCCTTTCATAATATCCCTCCATTTTCAGACTTTTTTATAGTATACCCTTTTTATGAAAAAAAAGAAACCTTAAATATTTATTTCCTGTAAAATATAACACTGAACCTTCCGGAAATAAAGACATATGATATAATGTATAGAAAACAGGCAGGAGAAGTCTATGAAAAAGGTATGCGGATTTGCACTGCTCTGTTTCTCCCTGGGATTGTTCTTAAGCTGTTTTCTGAATGGCTTTGCCGTAAAATTCATTGTCATTTTATGCTGCGGTATCGTAGGGTTTCTTTTGTTTTGCGATCATCATTCTCAACAGGGGAAATAACCTGCTGCATGAAAAAAGAGGGAATCTGTGATTCCCTCATATCTCTCATCTGTATAAATAAGCGCAGGCGTATTATACATTATTCCAGATGCGGCAATAACCGAAACTACGCACGTTCCACTTTGCCAGATCTTAAACAGGATGTACAAACATACATCTTTTTAGAAGCTCCGTTCACTTTCACCTTTACAGACTTAATGTTGGATTTCCACATTTTGTTGGATCTTCTATGTGAATGACTCACTTTGATTCCAAAATGAGCACCTTTGTCACAAATAGCGCATCTTGCCATGATAGCACCTCCTCGCGAATATACTTAAGTCTGACAGACTTACAACGAGTCTATACTATCAGAAATGCGTCTAAAAAGCAAGCAAAAATTTAAAAAAAGCAAAAGTTTTTGCGATGGAGATTATATGTCCTCACGGACCGGTTCGGATTCCATGTTTTCCCGAACGGCTTCTTCCACCTCAGGATCTTCTGTCTCATCCTTTCCTTTAATTAAAGAAGTCACTTTATTGACTGCTCCCGGAACCATATCAAGAACCTTTGTAATGGCATCCTGATTACGGACATTGATAAGACGGGCCTCACCGTTATGAATAACCAAAACGGCACTTGGCGACATTTTTCCTCCCAGTCCGCCTGCTCCTGAGCTGGATTTTTCTTTATCAAAAGCTCCTGCTCCCATTCCAAAGGATACGTCCACCAATGGAAGAATAATCGTTTCACCGATTACCTGTGGCTCACCCACAACTGTTTTGGTGGAAATGATCTGGTCAAGACCATGAAATAAAGATTGTACTGTCTGTTCAAAATTGTTATTTGCCATAATGCCCTCCTGCTGTTTTTATGATTGTATTATCTGTTTGATAAGTCTTCGAATATTTTTATCAAGAAGCAGCGTAATCCCGATATAGAGCAGATACCCTAACCGGATTCTCCCTCTTCCCCGACAATTTCCTTCGAAACATTTTTCCTGGAAATCCGGCTGAAGTACAAAGGTTTTCTGATAAGCCGGATAAAAAACTGCCGCCACCCCGGAAACCATTCCCGTGTTTGCCGGGTCATCAAAACCAAATCGAATCCATCCCTTCAGTTTTCGCGGAAGAACATGCCGAAGAAGCGACCCTATGGTTTTCTTTGCCAGCTGTAACAGTTGGGAAATGTGCCAGCTTTCCATCAGTTCCTTCAGATGAGCGCTGTTTTCCTTCAGGGCAACCACTTTGTTTTTGATATTTTCTACTCTTTTTTTCAGAGGAATTTTTTCCCGGGACGGTTTCTCCTTCTGCCCTTCCTCTTCTTTGGCCGCAGTGCTTTTTCCATCAGACGAACCGGCTTTTTCGGATTCCATCTCCTGTTCCAGATTCAACTCAGTTATCTCTCCGGTATCCTCTTTTGCCGGTAACCGGTTGTCTGTTTCGATATTATTTTCAGACTCAGGCTGATTCACATCGGCATTTTCCGTTTGCTGCTCTGCCTTTTTTTTCTCTTTTTCTTCTTTTCGTTTTCTTTTTTCTTCCTTTTTCTTTACAAAATCGTCCTGATTTCCGGCAATTTGCAGACCAAAAACCCTGATTCGATAGTCAAGGACTTTGTCTATGTAACTGACCTTCAGATATAATATTGACATAAGCCAGGTTACACGGCATTGCCCGCAAAATGGAGCCGCTTCTTTTTTCTCCATCTCAAAAGAGTACCGGACAGGTACTGTCAGAATCACTATTATCATCAGGAGAAAAAGTAACAGGATGATTCCCACTATTTTTAAAAGGATAAATAAAATATTTAACAACGGTTTCCTCCTGTTATTAAAACTGCTCGAAAAAATGTTTCAGATTAAAAATCTCTTCTTTATCATACCCGTTTTGTACCAGTTTTAACACAAGCTCCAACGCTTCCTTCCGGGAACCTGCAAGACCGAGAATCCTTAATGAACCGGTATGATAAAAGGGATGACGAAGCTCCATTCCACTGAGAATATTCATCAGATTCTCTTCTTCCCAAGCTGTCGTTATCACATACCAGAAGGGATTCCCACAGTGTTTGTCCTCCCGGATATTCTCTAATATCTTTTGTGCATTCGGTAAAATGCTTTCTCCTATCATTACGTTGTCGGAAATAATCATAACTATCCTCCCCGAACAGTCATTCCATGCGAAAAGCCCGAATCATATTGGTCGTATAAGGGCTATCGTCCCTTGCTGCGATACCGGCAGTCAAAACACAGATATCCCCTTTCTGAAGGAGACTGGCTTTCTTTACCTGCTCCGTCACGGAATGAATCAGGTCATCTGTTGTAGTAATGTTCCGGTTTTTCATGGGATATACACCCCAGTAAAGCTGCATCCTGCGCATAATATGCTCATCCGGTGTTACCCCGGCAATGATGCAGGATGGACGAAACTTGGAAAGATAGCGTGCCGTCGTTCCTGACATCGTTGCAGCAATGATACAGGAAGCATGAAGTTCCTCGGAAGCATTCACAGACATATGAGCTATGGTACTGGAAATTGTCACTCTTGATTTGATGTCCCGATGCCGTTTTAAAAGCTCTTGATCAAGATGATTCTCTGTTTCTTCCGCAATCTTTGCCATCATAGTAACAGATGCAACCGGATAACGTCCCATCGCTGTCTCCCCGGACAGCATGACCGCATCTGTACCATCATAAATGGCATTTGCCACATCCGCAGCCTCAGCCCGTGTTGGCGCAGGATTGCGAATCATGGAATCGAGCATCTGTGTAGCCGTAATGACCGGTTTCATTTTAAAATTACATTTATTTATTATCATTTTCTGGATGTAGGGAACCTCTTCCGGTGGAATCTCTACCCCCATATCTCCCCGGGCAATCATAATACCGTCCGAGGCATCAATAATAGCATCAATATTCTGAATACCTTCTTTATTTTCTATTTTGGCAATCACTGCCACATCTTTCCCACAGGAATCGCACAAACTGCGTATCATGGTAATGGCCTCCGGTCCCCGTACAAAGGACGCGGCAATAAAATCAATCCCCTGCATAAGACCAAACAGAATATCCTCCCGGTCTTTCTCTGTGATTGCAGGAAGATTAAGGCAAATTCCGGGCACATTTACTCCCTTATTATTTCTAAGCTCCCCGCCATTTATCACCCGGCAGAAAATCTCATTCTCTCTTACCTCATCTACTCTGAGACGCAAAACACCATCATCAATCAAAAGCCAGTCTCCGGCACAAAGTGATTTCGGCAGCTCCGGATAATTGACGCTGAAACGTTCCGAAGTCCCGGTCACATTTTCCACAGTCACAATAACCATATCGCCTTCTCTTAAAAAAACAGAATTATTTTCCATTTTTCCGGTGCGAATCTCCGGGCCTTTTGTGTCAAGAAGAATCCCAACAGGCTGTCCCGTTTTGAGGGAGGCAGCTCTGACCATTTTTATGCGTTCCGCCTGCTCCTCCTTCGTCCCATGAGAAAAATTGAGTCTGGCAATATTCATGCCGGCATCAATTAACTTTACAATCTCCTCCTCAGAATTGACCGCAGGACCAAGAGTACAGATGATTTTTGTTTTTTTCATAATCGCTCCTTCTCATTCGATATGATAACATATCCGTCATTTGGAAGGGCCGAATACGAAGGTCTATTTTACATGAGTGTGCGTAAAAAGATGTTCATTACAATATTCAAAATTGCCATTGCATTTGGAACAGAAACGGAATTCCAGTTCCGGATGATCCTTATCTGTTCTGCCGCAGATACTGCAGCGATGCCGGTAATCCCGCTGTCCCTGTCGTACCGACTCGCGGTATTTGCGCTTTCTGTGAATTTCCTTCGGCGAAATCCTGCGATAATTTCTTGAAGAAAAGTAAAAAAGCAGGAAATTTAACAGGCTGACAACGATAGCAATCCGGCTTCCAAAACCTCCCAATACAAAGGAATAAGCAAGAAGAAGCACGTCAATAAGCGCCAGCCATTTCACTCTGATTGGGATAATCCCGTAGAGATATACCTGCATATCCGGAAAAATCGCAGCATACGCCAGGAACATGGAAAGTGTAAGGTAATAGGTATCCATAAAAATATACATGGATGGGTGGACTGCATAAGCCAGAAAAGCGGCCGCAATCGTACCCAGCACACCGACCAGAATATACATATTAAACCGGAAAGCACCCCAAACCTGTACGAGAGACTGTCCAATGGAATAATAAAATAACAGCACAAAAATCAGAAAAATAATATTTTCTGATGGTGTGGCAACCAGAAATGTTACCAGTCTCCATATCTCTCCGTGAAGCACCATATAGGGATTCAGACTGAAAGACAAATAAAAGCTGTCAGATACCAGATTCATTACAACGCCAATGGCATACAGGATAACAATATACAACGGCAGATTGGCAATGGCATATTTTCCAAACCTCCGCTCCAGCCGACTTAACCAGTTCATAGGTGTCCTCCTTTATTATACGACTATTTAAAATATTTATTCTTTCCGATGATAATGCCGGCAAGAAATGTAAAAATCAGGGAAATACCGCAAATTATCCAGAATCCCCACGGATGCGTAGAAAGCGGGATACCACCCACGTTCATACCAAAAGCACTGGTAACAATCGTAGGAACGGTCAGCACAATCGTAATAACGGATAAAAACTTCATAACAATATTTAAGTTATTGGAAATAACCGAAGCAAAGGCATCCATGGTTCCACTTAAAATATCGCTGTAAATCTTACCCATCTCAATGGCCTGCTTATTCTCAATGATGACATCTTCAAGCAACTCTTCATCGTCTTCATAACGTGGAATGGAGGTGTTTCGCATAAGCTTCTCAAGAACCATCTCATTACCTCTTAAGGAAGTGGTGATATAAACAAGACTCTTTTCCAGTTCCAGCATCTCAATCAATTCCTGATTTCTCTGAGAAATGTGAAGCTTTTTCTCTATCTCACCGCTTTTCTTGTCGATAATACGCAGAAACTGAAGAAACATCTCCGCATTTCGATACAGCATCTGATAAAGAAAACGGGTTTTTTTCTGTGTGGAAAAACTGCGGACTCTTCCATCCATAAATACAGTAAGAACCGGGGTATCTACCAGACAGACCGTAAATATTAAATCATCCGTGATAATAATACCAAACGGGATGGTATTAAATACTTCCTTTCCCTGCTGTTCTTCTGTCACAGGGATGTCCAGAATAATAAGCGTATAATTTTCTTCCACCTGAATACGGGATCTCTCCTCTTCATCCAGCGCGCTCTTTAAATCATCCATATCAATATCAAATCTGTCGGATATGGTGGCGAGCTCTTCCTGGGACGGGTGGGTAAGCACGATCCAGCTTCCTTCTACCGGCTCGGCAATCTTGTGAATCTGTCCATCGATTGTTTTAAAAATTCTAACCATGAGATTACCCTCTTTCAACGATCTCTTTTGTTTTCTAAAATTTCCAAAGCAAAATGCCCAGGAACAAAGAGTCTGACACAGCAGACTCTTATCGGCGAAAACCTTTGTTCCATTATAAAGACTCTGTGTATTTTTGTCAAATTCATTTCGGGAGGAGGATAATAATTCCCGGCGGAAGCTTTTGCTCCAGCAATACCTTGTTGATTTTTGCCAGTTCCTCAAAAGAAACGGAGAATTTTTCCATAATATCTCCGATTGTTTCATCTTTTTTTATAACATAAGGTGTAAATTTCATTTCCTGAGGCATATTATCAGAAGGGATACATATTTCATCACCCGGCTGAAGATTGTATATATCTACGAAAGGGTTCAAATCAAGCAGCACACGAACTCGCGTGTGGTATTTTTGTGCGATGCTGTAAAGGGAATCTCCTTTTTCAATGACATATACCGGTCCCGGGCACCTCTTTTTATCTCCGATTCCCAGATAGATTTTCTTATCCAAATGAATACCCCCATAATCTCTTTCTATAATAATTATGGATAAGACAGGTCAGATGTGACACAAAGATTTCATGATTTCTTTTTACGAAATTTGTTGTTTTTTCAACCCACTTCGTTTATACTATCTTAAGTCGTGCAATTATGCCGACTCAGATACATTATAATAAGAAGGAGTTGACAAGGATTAATGGATTTTTCATTAGGAATTGATATTGGCTCTACTACTGTAAAAGTCGCTGTCATTGACCGCGCCCACAAAATTCTTTTTTCAGATTACAAAAGACATTTTGCAAATATAAAAGAGACGCTGCAGGGGCTTTTGGCAGATGCCAGAGCACAATTAGGAGATATCACCGTTCATCCTACGGTTACGGGTTCCGGCGGTATGTCTATTTCTGAATACCTTCATATTCCTTTTTGTCAGGAAGTTGTATGCGTTTCAGAAGCCTTACAGGATTATGAGCCAAAGACCGATGTCGCCATCGAACTTGGCGGAGAAGATGCTAAAATCATTTATTTTTCCGGAAACGGAATCGAACAGCGTATGAATGGTGTGTGTGCCGGAGGAACCGGTTCTTTTATTGATCAGATGGCAAGTCTGGTACAGACGGATGCCACCGGGTTAAATGAATACGCCAAAGATTATGATACAGTTTATCCCATTGCCGCTCGTTGTGGAGTGTTTGCCAAAAGCGATATTCAGCCTCTCATTAATGAGGGTGCGACAAAGGAAAACCTTGCGGTCTCCATTTTTCAGGCTGTAGTAAATCAGACCATCAGCGGTCTTGCCTGCGGAAAACCAATTAAAGGTCATGTTGCCTTTCTGGGTGGCCCGCTTCATTTCCTTCCGGAACTGAAAAATGCTTTTATCCGGACACTGGAACTTGATGAAGAACACATTATTGACCCGCCTCATTCTCATCTGTTTGCGGCCACAGGAGCTGCTCTTAACGCCAAAGAAGACTGTACGGTTTCTCTTGATGCACTCCTCAAAGAGTTTGAATCAGAAATCAAGCTTTCCGTAGAAGTAGAACGCCTTGAGCCTCTTTTTAAGGACCAGGCGGAATACGATGCTTTTATCCGTGAGCACAATCGATTTGCAGTCAAAAAGAAAGAACTGTCTACATATGAAGGAAAATGCTATCTCGGTATTGATGCCGGCTCCACAACAACCAAGCTGGCACTGGTAGATGAAGATGGTTCCCTTTTATACCGTTTTTATGACAACAATAATGGAAGCCCTTTAAAAACTACCATTCGTGCTATCCGTGAATTAAAAGAGCTTCTTCCAAAAAAGGCTGTCATTGCCGGAGGCTGTTCGACGGGATACGGTGAAGCACTGATAAAAGCCGCTCTGAATCTGGATTACGGTGAAGTGGAAACCATGGCTCATTATTACGCTGCCGCTTTTTTTGAGCCGGATGTGGATTGCATTCTTGACATTGGCGGTCAGGATATGAAGTGCATCAAAATTAAAAACCACGCCGTTGACAACGTGCTGTTAAATGAAGCCTGCTCTTCCGGATGTGGTTCCTTTATCGAAACATTTGCCAAATCCTTAAATTATTCCGTTGCTGATTTTGCAAAGGTTGCTCTTTTTGCGCCTTCTCCAATCGACCTTGGTTCCCGTTGTACGGTATTTATGAACTCAAAGGTAAAACAGGCCCAAAAGGAAGGAGCCAGCGTCGGTGACATTTCTGCCGGACTTGCATATTCTGTCATCCGAAATGCAATTCTTAAGGTTATCAAACTGACAGACCCGAAACAGCTCGGCAAAAAAATTGTGGTACAAGGCGGAACTTTCTATAATGATGCTGTGTTAAGAGCCTTTGAACGAATTTCCGGCTGTCAGGCGGTTCGTCCGGATATTGCAGGTATTATGGGTGCTTTTGGTGCCGCACTGATTGCCAGAGAGCGCTCTGAGAAAAAAGGATACTCTTCCATGCTTTCCATGGATGAGATTTTAAAATTAAATTATGAAACCAGCATGAGCCGGTGTCCGAAATGTAATAACCACTGTCTTCTGACAATCAACGATTTCGGCGAAGGCCGGAAGTTCATTTCCGGTAACCGGTGTGAAAGAGGTCTCGGCGAAGAGAAAAAACGCCGCAATATTCCGAATCTTTACGATTATAAATACAAACGGATTTTCCAATACCGTTCTCTTAAAGAGGAGGAGGCCCCAAGAGGTGTCATCGGTATTCCGCGGGTTCTCAATATTTATGAGAATTATCCGTTCTGGCATACCTTTTTCACCAGTCTGGGATTCCGTGTTGTTGTTTCTCCGAAGTCTTCCCGAAAGATATACGAGATGGGAATCGAATCCATTCCAAGTGAATCCGAATGTTATCCGGCAAAAATCGCCCATGGTCACGTTATGTGGCTTTTAAAGAAAGGAATTCAGACCATCTTTTATCCTTGTATCCCATATGAGGTCAACGAAACGGCAGATTCCAACAATCATTACAACTGTCCAATCGTCACCTCCTATGCGGAAAATATTAAAAATAATATGGAGGAGCTTCGCAATCCTGACATTTGCTTCATGAATCCTTTCCTTGCTCTGGATAATCCGGAAGCACTGAAAGAACGTCTTCATCACGAACTGACGAAACATTATGATGTAACAATGGAAGAGATTTCAACGGCTGTTGATGGCGCTTATCAGGAATCCGAACAGGTTCGTTCCGATATCAGGACAAAGGGCGAAGAGACTCTGGCCTGGCTGGCAGAAACCGGAGCAATGGGCATCGTGTTATGCGGACGCCCATACCACATCGATCCGGAGATTAACCACGGTATACCGGAGCTGATTACCTCTTACGGCATTGCTGTGTTAAGTGAGGATTCTATCAGCCATCTCGGTCATGTGGAACGCCCGCTTATCGTATCGGATCAGTGGATGTACCATTCCCGACTTTACGGCGCAGCCAATTACGCCAAAAAGAATCCTCAGCTTGAGGTCATTCAGTTAAATTCCTTCGGATGCGGTCTGGATGCCGTTACTACCGATGCGGTCAATGACATTTTATCCAAATCCGGACGAATTTACACCGTATTAAAAATTGACGAAGTAAATAACCTGGGCGCGGCCAGAATCCGAATTCGTTCACTGATTGCAGCGGCCAGAATCCGTAAAAAACGGGATATCAAGCCGCATATCGTGCCTTCTAATATTAACAGAGTAGAATTTACCAAAGAAATGCGGAAGGATTACACGATACTCTGCCCGCAGATGTCACCAATTCATTTTGATTTGCTGGCACCGGTTTTCCGGCAATGCGGCTATAAGGTAGATATGCTTCCGCAGATGGGACGTACTGCGGTCGATGCCGGTTTAAAATATGTCAATAACGATGCCTGCTATCCGTCCCTGATTGTAGTTGGTCAAATCATGACTGCCCTGACATCCGGAAAATACGATCTGAAAAAAACCGCCGTA
The DNA here is from genome assembly GCA_022769785.1 of Eubacterium sp. GTDB lineage: Bacteria > Bacillota > Clostridia > Lachnospirales > Lachnospiraceae > Anaerobutyricum. The sequence goes on along the minus strand of JALEIY010000202.1, from coordinate 16,397 downwards.
TTTATCACACAGACCGGCGGTGGCTGCCGGGCTACCAATTACATTGGATTTATCCGGCGGGCACTTGAGAAAAACGGTTACGGATACATACCTGTTATCAGTATCAGTCTGCAGGGCATTGAAAAGAATGAAGGTTTTAAAATTACGCCTTCGCTGGTAGTCCGTGCTCTTCAGGCCGTCGTATACGGAGATTTATTTATGCGGGTTCTTTACCGTGTCCGTCCATACGAGAAGGTAAAAGGCTCGGCAAATCATCTTCATGAAGTGTGGAAAAAACGATGCATTAAATCTCTGGAAAAGGCACATTACGGAGAATTCCGTAAAAATGTAAAAAATATAATCCGGGATTTTGACAAATTACCGATCAACGATGTGAAAAAACCAAGAGTTGGTATCGTCGGAGAAATTCTGGTAAAATTCCTGCCGGATGCCAATAATCATCTGGTAGAGCTCTTAGAATCAGAAGGCGCAGAAGCGGTTATGCCGGACCTTTTGGATTTCCTCTTCTACAGTCTTTACAACGCCAACTTTAAATCAAAATATCTGGGCAAATCCATGAAAACCGCCCGACTTTGTAATCTGGCTATTCAGGGAATCGAAATGTACCGGGGCTTTATCCGAAAAGAACTGGAGAAAAGTAATCGCTTTGACCCGCCGCCGCGCATCAAAGAACTGGCAGAATACGCAAAACCGATTGTATCTCTTGGCAATCAGACCGGAGAAGGCTGGTTCCTGACCGGAGAAATGGTAGAGCTCATTGAGGGCGGAGCATCCAATATCGTTTGTACTCAGCCATTTGCCTGCCTTCCAAACCACGTGGTCGGAAAAGGTGTTATCAAGGAACTGCGTCGAAAATATCCGCAGTCCAATATTGTCGCCATCGACTACGACCCGGGTGCCAGTGAAGTAAATCAGATTAACCGTATTAAACTGATGCTGGCAACCGCTCAGAAAAATCTTCAAAAAGAACAGTAAAAAAATGCTGTATGACTTTCCTTTTTCTCAGGATGTCATACAGCATTTGTTTTTCACCTTGATATTTGAATAGATTACAGCCGCATCGGGATATTTTTTTCTGAGAGATAGTTCTTTAAATCCGCAATCTCCAGCTCCTTAAAATGAAACAGTGATGCAGCAAGGGCAGCGTCAGCCTTTCCTTTCGCAAAAGCATCATAAAAATGTTCTTTGGTTCCTGCTCCTCCGGAGGCAATCACAGGAATCCCCACATTTTCTGAAATGGTTCTTGTAAGCTCCAGATCATATCCTGCTTTTGTTCCGTCACAATCCATACTGGTCAGCAGAATTTCTCCCGCACCAAGTTTCTCTGCTTTCATGGCCCATTCTACCGCATCAATTTTCATATCCACTCTTCCGCCATTTTTATAAATGTTCCAGCCACTGTTGTCCTCTCTTCTCTTGGCATCAATGGCGACCACCACACACTGGCTTCCGAATTTATCGGCAGCTTCACTGATTAATTCCGGCCGCATAATGGCTGCGGAATTAACTGAAATCTTATCGGCACCTTCCCTAAGAATCGCTTTAAAATCCTCCACAGTACGAATACCGCCACCAACCGTAAATGGAATAAACACCTTTTCCGCCACCCGGCGAACCATATCCACCACCGTCTCCCGGGCGTCAGAGGAAGCCGTAATATCCAGAAAAACCAATTCATCTGCTCCGGCCTTATCATATGCCGCTGCAATCTCCACAGGATCCCCGGCATCTCTCAGATTTACAAAATTAACACCTTTCACCACCCGTCCTGCATGAACATCCAGACAGGGGATAATTCTTTTGGTAAACATATATATTCTCCTAACCTTTCTGTTTATAATTTCAACCCATTTCTGAGGCGAACAGGTTCCTCCCTGTTCTGCTCATTTGAGGAAGAGATATCCTCTACTGCAATGAAACAAAATTCTGAAGAATCTTCAGCCCGACTTCACTGCTCTTTTCCGGATGGAACTGACAGGCAAAGATATTATCATGTTCTACGGACGCATGAATATCCACACTGTAATGAGTAGACGCAGCCACATCTGCCTCTTCCTCTGCCTTCAGATAATAAGAATGAACAAAATAAACATAAGACTGATTCGGAATGCCGGTAAAAAGTCTGCTTCCTTCTTTAATCTCGATGGAATTCCATCCCATGTGCGGAATCTTCAGTCCGTCACAGTCAGGAATCCGGAGAATCTTCCCTTTTAAAAGGCCAAGTCCGCTGACCCCCGGTGTCTCCTCACTGGATTCAAATAAAAGCTGAAGTCCCAGACAAATTCCAAGAAATGGAATCTTTTTATCCACGACATCATAAATCACCTGATCAAGTTTATATTTCCGAAGCTTTCCCATGGCATCGCCAAAAGAACCCACCCCCGGTAAAATCACTTTATCGCTGGACAAAATCACATCCCGGTCTTTTGTAATGACCGCCTCCTGTCCCAAATGCTGCAGGACCTTCTCTACGCTTTTGATATTGCCTGCATCATAATCAATAATTGCTATCATATATTTTTATCCTTTCTGTCGAAATATTCCCTGTATATTTTAGTAGATTGTATTCGAATTTGCAATAACATTACGCATATATTGCATATAATAAACAAATCAGTGTTTGATTATTGATTTTTCAAATATTTTGTAATATTATATTAATAACAAATATCATGTTTTCCTGTCGTAAGACTCTTTACGAAGCAGAATAATGTGATATTGAATTGTTACATAGCGAAAGGGGAATTTCTTATGAAATCAACATTAAATGTAGAATATGGCGGAAATAAGATCGAAAGCAAAGAGATTATTGCAGCAGCAAAAAAAATCTGGGTTGACGCTGAGAACAAAAACAGAAAGGTTAAAGACCTTCAGAAGTTAGATCTTTATGTGAAACCGGAAGAAAATAAAGTTTATTATGTTTTCAATGAAGAAGAAAGCGGCTCTTTCCCACTCTTCTAATTTATCGCCAGACGTACCCGAATGAGATTTTTGCTCTTTCGGGTTTTTTTATTTTGTTAGAAAAGCCCCTGCGGATTGCAGGAATGTATTGATGCAAAAAGGATGCCGCAATGCGACATCCCTCATAATATTATTCAGTTTTTCGCATCCAGATCAAAATAGAAATCTACGCCACCTTCTACATTTTCCACTCCAAATTTTTTTCCGTGTGCATTCATGGTGGCTGCAACTATGGATAAACCAATACCGCTTCCTCCATATTCTCTGGTTCTCGCCTTATCAACCTTATAGAACTTAATCCAGAGCTTGTCGAGATCTTCCTCCGGAATCTGTTTTCCTTCATTAAAAACATGAATACGAAGGTCATGTTCGATTCGTTCAAACCAGATACGTATCCGTCCATTTTCAAATACATGATGAATCGCATTGGAGAAATAATTACTGAATACTTCTTCAATCATAAATTCATCTGCCCATACATAAACCGGGCCTTTTTCCTCAAACTGAACCTGATTATTGTTTTTCATCAGAAGAATCTGTGAGGACTGAATCTTGTTTTGAATCACCTGACAAATATCAAATCGCTGCATATCCAGCTGCGTATTTCCGAATTCAATCTGATTGAGAGTCAGCAGTTTACGAACCATATTGTTCATTTTCCGGGCTTCATCCGAAATGACATCACAATAAAAATCCCTGCTTTCTTCGTCATCTGTGATATTCTCTTTCAGGCCTTCCGCATACCCCTGTATCAGGGCGATTGGTGTTTTCAGTTCATGACTGACATGAGAAAGAAACTCTTTTCTCATCTCATCGATTTGTTCTTTTTTCTCAATATCTTTTTGAAGCTCCAGATTGGCGGCTTTTAAATCAGCAATGGTTGATTCCAGCTTTTCTGACAACTGATTCATGGAATGTCCCAGAACTTCCAGCTCATCCCCGGTATCGGTATGCACCTTTGCATCAAAATCAAGCCCCGCCATTTTATCTGCAACAACAGCCATCTGTTTGATTGGCTTCGTAAATCTGTCCGATACAAAAAAGATACAAATACTTCCGAGAAGAATCCCGACCAGTCCGATATAGCCTAAAAACCGGCTGCTGATTAAAACGTTCGCCTTTATACTTTCCAGTGAAAGGCGCATGGCAATCAGATAATTATTATCTGTAAAACCAAAAAGATAGATTCCCTTCTGGTCACTGGTTTTATCCCGAAGCTGTGTAACAAAATACCCTTTGGAAACCAGGCTGCTCCACTCGTCCGTCTCCCTCATGGTCCACGGAAGAGCACTGTAATCCCCCCAGAGAACACCTTCGCCATTCTCCTGTCCAAGAATAATCTGGTTGCGAAGCTGATCAAGATATCCAAGGATTTCCTGATAAATCAATGTATCATCCAGAAAATTTGTAAAAATAACATCCTGACTATAATAAAAATCATTGGATTTCGCAATCATCATTTTGATATTGGTCGTATTACAGAGATGCTCCATGTTTTCATTGATTTCTCTCTTTGACGGTTCACTGGCAAGCACTTTTTTTGCCCGCTCAAAGGTTTTCTCAATACTCTCTTTTTCCGAAGAAACATAGTATTTTTCCGCAAAAGCAAGATTCAGAAACCAGGTAAAATAAATGACGCACCCTACAATGATAATCAGAATAGATGTAAGTTTAAAACGGATGGAATATTTCATTGTGTTCTCCTAACTTACTTCAAACTTATAGCCCATTCCCCAGATAGTTTTGATATATTCCCCTTTGTCGCCAAGCTTGCTGCGCAGTTTTTTTACATGGGTATCGATAGTACGGGCATCTCCGAAATAATCATAATTCCAGACATTATTTAAAATCTTTTCCCGGGAAAGTGCCACACCCTGATTCATCACAAAATAGCTCAACAGTTCAAACTCCTTAAAGCTTAATGTGATTTCCTTTCCGTCAATTTTTACTTCGTGTGCTGCGATGTCCAGTTCAATACCACCGGCGCTTAAAACTTCTCCGGCAGTGAGGGAATGACTTCTTCGAAGGATTGCCTCGACTCTGGCGACAAGGATTTTCGGGCTGAACGGCTTGGAAATGTATTCATCCACACCAAGGTCAAAGCCGTTTAACTCGTCGCTTTCTTCTCCTTTGGCAGTCAACATGATAATTGGCACCTGAGAATACTGGCGAATCTCCCGAACGACCTCAAATCCGTCAATTTTCGGCATCATGACATCACAGATTATCAGACTGATGCTTTTATCTTCAAAGAAGCAATCCAGGGCCTGCTCCCCGTCTGCCGCCTCGATAACCTCATATCCGCTTTTTTTCAGAAAGTCTTTGACCAGCTTACGCATACGACTTTCATCATCAACTACCAGTATTTTTAACTTATCCATAAAGATTCCTCCGAACGACCTGAAAAATATACTTTTTATGTTTTGATGTGACATAATATCACAGATATATGATAATCGTTCCCTATGAAAAAAATGTGAAAAATAATTTATTTTTTCATAAGCTTCCGCACTGCGTTTACAATTGCCAACACAATTTCCCGGATAACGGCAAATACGGCAAACATAAGAAGAAAGCCAACTACACCAAACACAATATCCGCAAATTCCATCGTTCCGCTGCCAGACAGTTTTTGTCCAATCTCAATGGCAAAGGTCAGACCAATTACAACGGTAAAAACATAGATAAATACAATGGCAAGAACGTGATTTTCGCTGAGCATCTTAAAAAGCGGATAAATCACAAGCACGAGCATCATACCAAGAATGCCGATGACCAGAAAATGAAGCTCCTTATCCGTAAAATTCTTTTCATAGGCATCATTCCATGTCAGAATGTGACTGTGAGCTCTGGCAATCAGAACAACCATTTTTTCTAAAAAAGTTTCCATACTGCAAGTCTCCTTTTATATCTAAGTCAGGAATGCTCTGCTTTCCCCGATAATGGACATAGAAAAAAGCAGGCTTTCCACCTGCTTTTAGTATAGTATGCCGCTTTCCATGCGTCAAATATGGATTTTACGAAATTTTACGATATCTTGTCCCATTTTGTCAGATTATATTTGCGAATTACTTTGCAAAGGTCACTGACATAGGAGCCGGATGTGGCATATCCGCCTTTTTTGATAATCTGGAGCTGCTTTTTGTAGCTCTTCGTAGATGTCAGACCACTGTAACGTTTTCTGCTTCCGTTTTTTGCATTTAAAAGGTAAGCGGAATGGTCCTCTACGGAATCTTCCAGACAGGAATATTTGCGGAACTTTGCTGTAATGGTATATCTGCCTCTGGAGCTGTATTCATAGGTTTTCTTTTTATAATAATTCAGACCGTCCCAAGCAGAACCGCTCCAGTTATTACCGGAAAGATTAATCTTCATTCCAAAAAGATTATTTCCGTTTTCCGCAAGAGTTGACTGTCCCCATCCACTTTCCAATATAGCCTGTGCCATGGTCACAGATGCAAGTACACCGGTTCTTTTATAGTTTGCTCTGGCAATCGGACCGAGGGTTTTGATAAACGCCGACTTGCTTACATCAGAAACCTGTGTGGCAGAAGCGTCAATTCCTTTTCTTGGTGCCAGAGTGATTCCGGCGGACTTACTGCTGTAAGCATATTTTAAGCCCAGAAATAAGGCGGACTGCTTCACGGGAACCAGAAGGTCTTTGACTCCGGTCTTTTTATATGTAACATAAAACGGTTTGGCCGGAAGGTTCATTTTCCTTCCATTTACACTGGCGTATGCTTTTTTCGGATAAAATACAACCCGTCTTTTGCCATATTTTAAAGTCATTTTTCCGCTTTTTACACTGCAGGTGGCTTTTATGGTATTGTCAGAGAAAAGTGTCTTACACGGAACGTACATATGGGAACCAATTTTGATGGCGGTTACCTTCGCCTGACTGGATACGCCAAGGGTGCTCACCACGGTCTTTTTTCCATAACGAATCTTAACAAGGCTTCCACTTAAAGTCGTGGACTTACCATCTTTAATTACAGGAATCTGTGCCGCTTTAACCGATGGAGCAAAAGCCAGTAAAACGGCAAAGGTAAATATCGTAAGTATCATATTTTTGAGCTTCAAGATAAAATCTCCTCTCATTTTGTAAAGTTTCTAAAGTTTGTGAAATATTTGCAACAAAAATGTTACAAAAGTATTATATATTAGAAATGTGTACAAAATAAGACTTTTTACTGGAAATTCTATCCTGAGAAGAAGATTCCGAAGACAAGCCGTCTTTTTTCACCTATCTACCGGATTTTATCATATCTTCAATAGAGATTGCCCGGTTCCTGTCAAAATAAACATAGAACTCTTTCGGCCCCCATGGCTGCTTATATACACGCTCAAACACCGGATAAAAAATGACATCCCGGTACAAATCCATCTGCTCTTCATAAAACCGGTCATGCTCCTCATGGGCCCCATCATTAAAAACAGTAAATGCAAACGGATATCGTCTTTTTAACTCCGCCAAAAGCTCCGGATTTACCCGGTCAAATACTTTGGCATAATTATATAAAAGAAATAACCGTGACATCGGTTCAAATCTCTGCCCTTTACCGGATAAGAACAGCTTTGGCGCCTTTCCGTCACTGGAAAAAGCGTCTTCTCCCATCCGGGCAAGATGCACCATACCCTCTTCATAATTGCCGGACAGAAGGTCTACTATGGACTGATACGCCAGACGAATACCGGCATATGGCACATCCTGGGGAATATGATAATAGCATTTGTCAATCATCTGCATATTCCAGTGAGTATACTCTTCGAGAAGCTCTTCCTTCGTATCCGTATCTATTGGAGCAATAATATATTCCCAGAGGAAATTGAGCATGTTTTCGTACATGACAATATCCCGGTCGTCATAATGAATCCGCCGAAGCAGACTATCATATGTTTCCCGGTCTATGGTGGTTTCCTTTGTAAAATCCATAATAATCCTCCCTCATCCTGTTAAAAGTCACCTTCACAGAAATAACTGCCCAGAATATGCATTCTTGAAGTCTCCTGGGAAAGCTGGAACAACAGTGCACGGATCTCCTTCGTATCCATGTTAGCGTTCATTTCTACAAAAAACATATAATTCCATCCGTCTTCCCTTTCAAAAGGCCGGGAATGAATTTCTGTAAGGTTCACCGCATAATCAGAAATCATGGATAAAATACTGCTGATACTTCCGCTGCGATTCGGACATTCAAACATGATTTTAATTCTGTTATGTGACGGAAGAACGGTAAGCGCATCCTTAAAAGTAACGACTTTACGCCGGATTCCTTTTTCTTCCTGAATCACGCAGTCCGTAATATATAGTTTATTTTTCCACAAAAGATTATGAAGCTCATCGGAAACTCCCACTCCAACCTCTTCAATGATGCCCATACCGGCATCCGCCTGTCCGTTTTTGATGCAGTCTGCAATCTCCTCGCAGGAATCCACGGTCAGCACACTGTCTTTGGAACAGGTATCGCAAAGGTATAATTCCTCTTTTACCATGGCAAGACGCCCGATTGGTTTCGCCTCTGTAAGGTAAGTAAACGGGAAGCAGTCACGAAGCTCAATGGTTCTTCCATACTGATATTTTCTACTTACCTCCATGATACGTTTGATAAGAGCCGTATATTCTTTTTTCAGCTCCGGCTTAACGCCTGCTGTCTGATGACGGATAATATCCTCCTCCCGGTCCGGTTTATAGATGGCATCTTCGGTCTGTGCCTTGATACAGGCCACCTGGTCCGCCAGAATCATCCGTTCCATGAAAAGCTTGCGTATCTCACCGTCTACCCTGTCTATATTTTTTCTTACTTCTGATAAATCCATGCTGCACCTCTCTCGTAATATTTTTTTGATACAAAAGAAAAACGCCAAAAACCTCAGGTTCCTGACGCTTGTCTGTATTATATAATTTTTCGGCAAAAAATGGAATAACAAAAACCAAAAAACTTTAACGTGTTAAATGGTAAAGTTCTTCGATTGCATTTTCCGGCAAAAGAATCTGCCCATGTTCCATTAAAAACTCACGGTCAAAACCAAGCTCTCTGCAAACGGCACCATATTCCTCAGCCATGAGGAGAAAATTCACCACATCATTCTCGACAAGACACTCTTTAAAGCTGACCAGCAAAACATACTCTTCTTCGTCCTTATAAAGCGAGGAAGGATAAAAATACTTTTTCTCCAGCAAATCTGCAAATCGTATAATATCTTCAAAAGAAGTAAATACCAGCTCTCTGTCCGGAAGAACACGCCGCGGTTTTTTCTCTTCCCTGGCTTCTCCATTGGAAGCGTCCGCTCCGGTCTCCGTTTTAACAGCCTTTGCCTCCTCTTCCCGGGCAATCTCCTGCGCCGTGCTGCCATTACAAACATCATTGAGATCCTTTGATAACACAGCAAAGGCTTTCTCCTTTTCTTCACCGGACAACGCATATATTTCGCGGATTCTGTCTTCGGTAATCTTTGTATTAAGAGCCTCTGTCATTCTCCGAATCTGATCAAGATTCCGGTCTATGATATCATCCTGGAAAGTACAGCTTATGGTAATCAGATACTGATCTGCCGGAAGCTCCTTTGCCGCATAATTCTGAATGCCGTTTTCCGTATGCCAGTCTATATAATTATGGGAACTTTGTACAATTGCCTCGAGAAATGCCTCCATCTGTTCCACATCTTCATTCAGAGCCTTAAGATCATATCCCATGTTACCAATCTCCTGCTTATTAATCAGACAGCGGATCGTCTCATCGTCAATTTTCCAAAAAAACATCCTATCCCTTCTTTCCCGCCTGCGTAATCACTTCCCGGTAATGACAGGCAGCTCACATACCGGTTTATCCACCTCAAAAAATGCAGTGAAATGACGGATACCTTTTCCGTTAATTTTGATTATATCACAATTATTAGCCATGTCAAGTGTCGAGTGCCAATTCCATTAATTTACATAAGCGGTGCAATTACTTTTAACACAAATCCCAACAGCTTCGTGGAAAGCTTTTCTTTCCGAACCGTTTCCACTGTAACCTGGCGGCATTGTTTTAAGGTTTTTTCAAAATCTTCTTCAATATCCGGTATACTGTCTGTTTTATACATATATGTCGCACATTCAAAATGATGATAAAGGCTGCGATAATCCAGGTTAATGGTACCGACCACTGCCTCCCGGTCATCACTGACGAAAACCTTCGCATGCACAAAGCCCGGGGTATACTCATAAATTTTAATACCGGATTCCAGAAGGGATGCATAATGCGTTTTTGCGAGGGCATATGGCAGAGCTTTGTCAGGAATTCCCGGAAGTATCATTGTAACATCCACACCACGCTCTGCGGCAAATTTGAGAGCCATCTCCATCTCACCATCCAGAATCAGGTATGGAGACATAATATGTACGTATTTGACTGCCCGATTTAAAATGTCCATATAGACCAGTTCCCCTACTCTGTCATTATCCAGGGGACAATCGCCATATGGAATCACATAACCGGCGCTCTGCTCATAAACCGGTGCCGGAAAAGAAAGAAATTTTTCAAATTCAAACGTTTTTTCATCAATGTTCCACATCTGCAAAAACATTAAGGTAAAACTCTTTACTGCCTCTCCCTGAAGCATAACAGCCACATCTTTCCAATGACCATACCTCTCAATATGATTAATATACTCATCTGCCAGATTCACGCCACCGGTAAATGCAGTATGACCATCGATGACCAGTATTTTTCGATGGTCTCGGTAATTATAATGGGTGGACACAAAAGGAGACAAGGGCGAAAAAATCTTGCATTTTATGCCCAGCGCCCGCAAACGCTTCGGATAATCATGGGGCAAGGTAGAAAATTCGCAGGTGCCATCATACATTACCCTTACATCCACGCCCTCTTTTGCCTTTCGTGCAAGGATTTCCAATACTTTTCCCCACATAAGGCCTTCATCGACAATGAAATACTCCAGAAAAATAAAATGCTCCGCCTTCTCTAACTGAACCAGCATTTCTTCCCATTTTTCTTTTCCGGTTGGAAAATAGGTCACGCGGGTTTTATCATAAACCGGATGACATCCGCTTTTATTCAGATAGCAGGCCAGTGCTGCATTCTGTGGAGCTTTCTTAGTCAGATTCTTTTTTACTTCCTCTGATTGCGAAAGTGCATTTTTTGTCTCATCCAACAAGGAATTGATTCTTTTTTTTAACGCACGATGACCAACATCGCTCTGCGTATACCAGTACAAAAGAGCCCCAAACACAGGCATCAGCATAATAACCGTAAGCCACGTAATCTTGGCGGTCGGGTCCATCCGGCTGTTTAAAAGATACAACACCATAATTACAGTAAACAAAATCGTTCCACCAAAAATATGTGGCAAAAATCCCTCAAACCAGTGGAAAATCCCAATCATACACATGACTTGCAGGATAAATAATATCAAAATAATACCGAGTCTGCTAAATACAGCATATACGATTCCTTTTTGTCCCTTTTTCAGCAGGTTTAGCCCCATGCTTTCTTCCTGATTCTCCGTCTGCATTATCTTCGCTCCTTTGCATTTTTCTCTTATGACAAGACATTTTACTAGCATCATAGTCTAAGGTCAAGCAAATTCCCCTTTCATTGACAGGAAATTCTACCTATGATAAACTCCACATAAAGACTTTATTAAGATTTCATTAATTTGATATAAAGATTGGAAGTGTGAAAATGAACTATTCAAAAGGCTCCTCCAGGGAGGGGCTTACGATTATCATAGTTGGCTGCGGTAAAGTCGGTTCTACTCTGGTAGAACAGCTTATTCGTGAAGAACATGATATTACCATTATCGACAAAAATGCCGAAAGAGTCCAGGAGCTTGCCAATATGTATGACATTATGGGTATTGTGGGCAATGGTGCCAGCTACAGTACGCAGATGGAGGCAGGGATTGAGAATACGGATTTAATCATTGCCGTCACCGAATCGGATGAGCTGAATCTGTTATGCTGTACCGTTGCGAAACAGGTGGGTAACTGTGCAGCCATCGCCAGGGTTCGCACGCCGGATTACAGCAAAGAAGCCAGTTATTTAAGAGAAAAGTTAGGATTGGCGATGATTATCAATCCGGAGCTGGAAGCTGCCAACGAAGCCGCCCGACTGCTCTTTTTGCCTTCTGCCCTGGAAGCTCATACCTTTGCTCACGGACAGGCGGAGCTCATTAAACTCATCATCCCGGAAAACAATATTCTTGATGGGATGACAGTTGCGAATCTTGGCAGACACATCAGTGGCGAGATTCTGATTTGTGCCGTGGAAAGAGACGGACAGGTTTATATCCCGGGCGGTGATTTTCAGATGCGCCAGGGAGACAGTATCTCTTTTGTGGCTTCTCGTACCATTACCAAATCTTTTCTTGAGGGAATCGGTTTTAAGACAAATCATGTAAAGGATACTTTAATCATCGGAGGCGGAAAGGCAGCGTTTTACCTGGCAAAACAGCTGATTCCTATGGGAATCAACGTAAAAATCATAGAAAAAAGCAAGGCTCGCTGTGAAGAGCTGAGCATTTTATTGCCAAAGGCAGTGATTATTAACGGAGACGGCTCCGACCAGGAGCTTCTCGAAGAAGAAGGTCTTTCTTATGCGGAATCTTTTGTGCCTCTTACAGGTATTGATGAAGAAAATATTTTGCTGACTCTTTATGCCAAGAAGATTTCCAATGCCAAGGTAATCACCAAAATTAACCGGATTACCTTTAAAGAGGTCATCAATGGACTTCAGCTGGGAAGCGTGATTTATCCCCGTTATATTACTGCGGAAGCCATTATTGCCTACGTCCGTGCGAAAAAGGATTCTATGAACAGTAATATTGAAACTCTGTATCATATGTTTGATTCCAGAGTGGAAGCCACCGAGTTTCGGGTCGATGAGGCTTCCAGGGTCACCGATGTTCCTCTTAAGGACCTTCCATTAAAAAAGGACCTTCTGGTTTCTTTTATTAACCGGGACGGTAAAATCCTGATTCCAAGCGGGCAGGACTGTATTCGTGTCGGAGACACAGTGATGGTTGTTACCACCCATACGGGGCTTAATGATATCAAGCACATTTTGTCATAACGGAGGCCGATATGAATACGTCAATGATTCGATATATTTTAGGATATATTCTGAAAATCGAGGGAGTACTGATGCTTCTCCCCTGTCTGACTGCAGTAATTTATCATGAAACGGAAGGTATTATTTATCTGGCTGTTGCTGCAGCTGCCTTTTTCATTGGTTTTCTGATGAGTAGAAATAAACCGAAAAATACGGTGTTTTATCTGAAGGAAGGCTGTATCGCCACTTCGTTAAGCTGGATTGTACTCAGTTTTTTCGGCTGTCTTCCTTTTATTTTTACGGGAGAAATTCCATCCTTTACAGATGCGCTTTTTGAGACAATCTCCGGTTTTACCACGACAGGTGCCAGTATTTTATCGGATGTGGAAAGCCTTTCCCACTGTTCTGTCATTTGGAGAAGCTTTACACACTGGATTGGAGGAATGGGAGTTCTTGTGTTTCTTCTGGCAATTCTTCCATTAAGCGGCGGTTCTCATATGAACCTCATGAGAGCAGAAAGCCCAGGACCTTCTGTCGGAAAGCTTGTGCCCCGTGTCAAGCATACGGCACGGCTTTTATATCTGATTTATTTTGGTCTTACGGTACTGGAAATCATTTTACTTCTTCTCGGCGGAATGTCTTTTTTTCATTCCGTTAATACTGCCTTTGCCACAGCAGGAACCGGAGGATTTGGTTTCAGAAATGACAGCTTCGCCAGCTTCTCTCCTTACCTCCAATGGGTTGTCACTATTTTTATGATTTTATTCGGCGTGAATTTTTATGCTTATTTCCTTGTTTTATTTGGAAAAATAAAAAAGGCTCTGATTATTTCAGAGGTACAGTGGTATTTTATTATTATTATTTTATCCACTGGTTTCATCAGCGTCAGCCTGGCCCGTTCCTCCATGGGAATTGGAGAATCGATTACTCACGCTGCTTTTCAGGTAGGTTCCATCATTACAACCACCGGCTTTTCCACCATGGATTTTGATTTGTGGTCTGAAAGCTGTAAAACAATTCTGGTTCTTTTAATGTTTATTGGTGCCTGTGCCGGAAGTACCGGCGGCGGCATCAAGGTTTCCCGCCTGATTATTATGTTTAAAACCGTAGCCAAGGAATTGAATTCCTACATCCATCCGAAAAGTATCAAAAAAATAAAAATGGATGACAAACCGGTGGAACATGAAGTGGTTCGTTCGGTTAATGTGTATTTTATTACTTATATCATTATTTTCTGTGTCTCCACCTTCCTGGTTTCTCTGGAAGGGAATGATCTAATTACGAATTTTACTGCAGTGGCGGCAACCATCAATAACATCGGTCCCGGTCTTGCACTGGTAGGTCCGGCACAAAATTTTGGCTTCTTAACTGCCTTTTCCAAATATGTTCTCATGTTTGATATGCTGGCAGGTCGTCTGGAGCTTTTCCCTCTCCTCATTCTCTTCCACCCAAGGTTATGGAAGGATGCATGGAATCAGAAACAAAAGATACGTGCAAAGCAACAGCAAAATAAAAATGTATAAAAATATATTATCCTCCTGATACTATTTCCAGACGTATTTTGGTATATTGTATCAGGAGGAATTATGTTTAAAGGACTACATTATAAAAAAATTGTTTACGATATTTTAATTGATGTTGTCAGCGGTATTTTTATGGGGCTGGGGCTTTATAATTTTGCCGCTAAAGCAGGATGTCCCATGGCGGGAGTTTCGGGCATTGCTTTGATTTTATACCGTCTGTTTCACATACCGATTGGAATGGCTGTGATTCTGATGAATATTCCCCTTGCCATTTATTTTGGCAGGATGCTTGGAAAACGTTTTTTTCTCAACTCTGTCCGCTCTCTCGTTATTACCTCGTTTATGATTGATTATGTGGCGGTGCTTTTTCCGGTTTATGAAGGAGACCGGATGCTTGCTGCCATCTGTACAGGGCTGTTTTCCGGTTTGGGAAATGCCCTTATTTTTATGAATGGCTCTTCCACCGGCGGCATGGATTTTGTAACAATGGCAATCCACGCCAAACGACCGGATTTGTCCATTGGAAAAATAGTTTTTGTTCTTGATTTTATTGTGGTTTTCCTGGGAGGACTGCTGTTTCGGGATGTGGATGCATTAATCTACGGTTTGATTATCATTTATTTTCTTACTGCTGTCATGGATAAAATCATGTATGGAATGGATGAGGGGAAAATGGCTCTCATTGTCACCCGCCGCGGACTTTCCATTGCCGGTGTCATTGACTGCTGCATTGGCCGCGGCTCCACATTGCTTCGCGGAAAAGGAAGCTATACTGGTCAGGAGCTTGATGTGGTACTATGTGCCTGCAGCAACAAACAGATGTACCGTATCCGACAAATCATAAAAAAAACCGACCCCTCCGCTTTTCTCGTCATTCTCGAGGCCGGCGAAGTGGTCGGTGAGGGATTTAAGAAAGAATAGCTTTACGGCTGTTCTTTCTTAATATAACGCTCTTATTTTGTTCTAACTGTTTTTGCTTTACTCCATGCAGAATAAATGTTTACAGTCTTACCGTTATATTTTGCCTTTTTATAGGTACGTACTTTTACATAATATTTCTTTTTGGCACCAAGCTTTGTAATCGTTTTGGACGTTGCAGCACGATTGGAAACCGTTACCTTCTTCGGATTTTTGAAGCTTTTCGAAGTGCTGTATAAAATCTGATATCCGGTTGTCTGGCTGGCCTGTTTCTTCCAGCGTACAGTAAAGCGCTTTTTCCCAGAAGTAAATTTTATGATAGACGTTGTCTTTGGCTTAATATCAAAGGTTTTTATTACAGAACCACTGTAGCGGTTTATAAATGTGATATG
The DNA here is from genome assembly GCA_022769785.1 of Eubacterium sp. Taxonomy (GTDB): domain Bacteria; phylum Bacillota; class Clostridia; order Lachnospirales; family Lachnospiraceae; genus Anaerobutyricum. The sequence continues at coordinate 551 of JALEIY010000202.1, read as the reverse complement.
CACAGTATAACGGCCAACGGTTTTTCCGTAATTATAAAGCTTTGGAATTGCAATACGGTAATCGCCGCCAAATTCTGTGCCCTCTGTCCCATTATACAGTTTATTTCCTTTTCTGTCATAAATTTGGACAATCGGCTTCTGAACCTTTCCGTTATAGGTTTTTGATGAGAAAGATAAGGTGATTTTTCCGACTTTCGGAATCATGCTTGTCTTTTGTACCTCATTACATTCCACACATGGATAACCCATCAGTCCATCTTTGGAAAGGGTAGCCTTTTTCAAAACTATCCAGCTGTGCTCTTCTTCCAAAGTATGTGAAGTTGGTGGAATTATCAGGGATTCAGCCGTCACTTCTGTCTGAGCGTTTTCATCTGCAAAAAGCTTGTAGCAGATTGTACACTCATAATGTTCTTTCATGCCAGGATCTGTACAGGTGGGCATATCTTCCGAAATGAATTGCAGGTTATGCTCACAATTGTCTTCTGCAGCCTGTGAAAAAACCGGGAGCATAAACAGCAGCAGCATGGTTAATGGTATCGAGAGTAAATAAG
>JALEIY010000152.1 GCA_022769785.1 Eubacterium sp. | reverse complement strand
ATTATTCTATCTCACAAAACCCTGAAAAACAACTGTTTTTCTTGCTTTTTATACATTTTTTATATTCTCTTTAAAACCACGAATGAACGGTGGCTGTGATACCACTCCGTATACACCCGGTTTAAAGTAAAGGACATAATTGCCAGAATATTTGCCCGAAGGCTTTCCTCCGGCCAGGTAGCATAGATTTCGCAGGTAGCCACATTTTTAATATAATCCCGGTAAAGCTCGTAATAGTTGGAGGCAGTGGGGTCCGATACTGCCCCGTCGTGGACAATGATATATTCCGGAATCACGACTCTGCTTAACACAACCTCCCCAGTTGCCCGGATGTCTTTAATTTCGCTTTCCGCTATTTTCGGCGGATAATCTCCATACAAAGTGTGTGGCCCGATTGCCAGTACATCAAAAGGCTGACCGGCGGTAACCAGACTCTCCATACTCTGATTTTGCAGGGCAAGCTGGCCCGAAAGAATCTGTGCACCGGATATGGTAATGGACTCAAAATCCGGAGCTGTAATACGCAGATTATATTCTGAGTATGGCTGGTCGGAACCGGGCTCGAGAGAATATTCCAGAGGCGGTGCAGGAAGTTCCATGGTTTCCGTCTGCCCGGAGGAATCTGTGGTTAAAACCTCGAGAATCTGCTCCGGCTCTCCGGTCTGAGAAATTTCCACTGTTGCACCCTCTATGGGTCTTTCGGTCTGTGCTGACACCAGGCTGACCTGTAGTCTTCCAATATCTGCCATTGATTTCTTTCCTTTTTTTCTCATTATATTCCATGAGGGTTAGAAGGGTTCCTCTTTTGCATCCACTCATTTATACTCCTTTCCCTCCCGGATAATCTGTGCTAGAATTATAACCACATAATTACATTATAAAGGAGCAGGAAAAACAATTTATCTCCTCTTCCAACCGGCAGAGGAAACCGGTCAGGGGGCTTTGCTCTGCCGTGATATCATAAAGGAAAAAAATATACAGGAAATCTATGGATTTCATAATATTCCCGGTTTTGAACAAAACAGCGTATTATTACTTCCCGGCACTTTTGCCTGTGCTTCAACCGGAATGGAGATTACCATCACCGGAACACCTTCCCACGCCGCTTATCCGGAAGCAGGGAAAAATCCGGCAGGAGTGATTGCCTCATTAATTCAGTTTAAAGACATTCTTCTTCAGAAGGACTGTTATAACGGAATGGTTCTGGGGACAGTCATCGGGGTGGCCGTCGGAAGCGAAGCATATGGGGTGTCTGCCGGAAAAGGAACCTTACGGCTGACCGTCCGTGCCGAAAAAGAAGAAGATTTTCAATCTATAATTTCCGCCTTTCAGACACAGGCGGAAGAATTATCCCGGAGAAACGGGATGAAATGTATGATTCGATTCATTGAGCCGTTCCCTTCTACCGAAAATGACCGGGATTGTATCGAAAAAGTCCGCAGGGCGGCTCTGGAAAATCATAAGAAAATCATCCGCAGCTCCATACGGAAGATTATTCTTTTCCGGATGAGATTATGGAAACGGTATTGGATTTGTACTGTGCACTAATTGTATAAAAGCAGCCTAAACCTTATAAAATACTATATATCCATGATGACCCAGCCTTTTGAGATGACAGAACTCTTCTTATATGCTAAAATAAATCGAATAAATTATATTAATACAATTTGTTCACTATGATTAATCTGTTATTAAAAGTGGACAATACGAAATTTGCGGCCGTTTTTCCAAAATAGCTTATTTAAGGTTGCCGCCCTAGAAGAGATATTATGAATAAAAGAAATTATCAAAAAGAACTGGACCGGATTTTGTCCGGACTTGAAAAACAGAGCGGGGAAAAGCCCCATCTTTTCCTTCATGCCTGCTGCGCTCCCTGCAGCAGCTATGTTCTGGAATATCTGACCAGATATTTCCGTATTACTCTGTTTTATTATAACCCGAATATTACACCGGAGACAGAATATGCCAAACGTATCCGGGAGCTGAAGCGTTTTATCCGGGAGGCCGGATATGAGAAGGACGTTACATTTTTGGAAGGTGAATACCGGCCGGAGCGCTTCTTCGAAACGGTAAAAGGTATGGAAGAACTTCCGGAGAGGAGCATCCGCTGCTACCACTGTTATTATCTTCGAATGGAAGAAGCGGCGAAAGAGGCCGCGAAGCTTCATGCGGATTATTTTACAACGACGCTTTCCATCAGTCCGCACAAAAACGCCGACTGGATTAATGAAATCGGACAGGAGCTGGCAGAAAAATACCACGTTCCTCATCTTCCTTCCGATTTCAAAAAAAAGAGCGGATATCTCCGCTCTATCGCTCTAAGTGAACAGTACGGTCTGTACCGTCAGAATTATTGTGGATGTATTTTTTCAAAGGAAGCCGCTCTCAAGTCTTCTTTATAAACTTATTTCCGCATCTTGGGCAGGTGATTTCCACTCTGCCCTTTCCTTTTGGCACCCGGATTTTCTGGGTACAGGCAGGACATTTGAAAAATTTAAACAGCTTCTTCTCTTCTTTCTTTGCCGTATCTCCCTCAAAACGGGATAAAAGAGGAGAAAGCAGACGAAGGAATACCTGATTTTCCTTTTCTCTCTGCGCAAAGTTGCGGGAAAACATCCGCAGCACACAAATAATGAGGGGAAGCAGACAGACAATATTCCATTTGTTTGTTGCCGGAGAAGAGGCAACAGAAGTAGCCAGATTAAGCACGACACTTAAAAGAATTAATCCACAGGACAGTCCGTCAATTCCGTATATTCCATGTAATTTATCTTTGAAACCTTTCATTTTATCCTCCATCGGTAACATCCCTGTTACCTGATATATCTGCACTCCGACTCGTTATGTTTAAAAGAGACGAATCAGGGAAAACAGCACCGTGCTTCCGGTTCCCATAATGATCCCTGCCAGTAAAACACCGCACATGACTGCGATAACACTGGATTTAAAATCCATTTTCAGCAGGCTGGCCGCAAGGGTTCCGGTCCACGCTCCGGTTCCCGGCAAAGGAATGCC
>JALEIY010000149.1 GCA_022769785.1 Eubacterium sp. | reverse complement strand
CGGAATAAAAAATATCTCATTTTTAGGCGGAAGCTCCTCAAACCGCAGGGGGATATTTTTCTGTCTGCATTCCTGAGATTTCAAGGTATAGAATACATTTAATATATCAGAATCTCCTGCCAGAAGTCCCTCTAACGTCTGAATATGATTCGCCAGGTCATGCCTGTATTTGCGTACCGTCTCCACTTTACTTTCAATTTCTTCACAATATTGATTCAGATAATCGATATTGTACTGCAGTTCCTGATTTTTTTCCCGCAGACTGCCAAGATATTTCAACCAGCAAATCAATCCCGCCATCACAAGAACCAAAATGCCTACTTCAATCCATACTACCATATTATTCATCTATTCCGGAAGGTTCCATGTCCCTCCGAAAATTCCTTTCCATTATTTCCTCTGCAGGCTGACAAGAATCTGTATGTCATTTCTTTCCGAATTTATTTTGAGTATCCCGTCATATTTTGCAATGAAACGCTGATACTCTCTTTTTTTAATGTGTATTCCCGGAATACCGGTGGTACAAAGTTCCAGAATCAACTGATTTTTTATGGCTGCACTGCCGAGCTTCAACGTTTTCTTCTCTCCGTCATCGCTGCTTTCTTCCATACATTTTATGACCGGCTTTAACAAGGCATTTAAAAAACAGTTGAACTCATCGGTATCAATCTCACCAGGGTCAAACTTCTGAAAATTAATTTCTGCCTCAATCTCTTTTTCACGGCAGATTTCACGAAGGGTAACAAGAAGGGCATCGACAGAACAATCCGCACAATATACCCCTGCTTCCACCGCATCATATTTACTTTTCAGACTGTCAATGTATTCTTTCATCTGTCTCTGATTAATCTTTCCGGAATCCGCCTCCAGAAACTCCACAAGGGACTTTTCAAGATAATCCTTTGAGATTTCCTGTTCCTGCATCTTCAGTGTATCATACCAGAGTGACATCTTTTGTCTGTTTTCCATGAGATATTTATATTTTTTTTGCATTTCTCTTTCGTATAACACACTGTGAACCATTAAAATCAGAACAATACCTGCTCCGATAATGACGAAGGGGGACATTTGCAAAACCCAGTTATTCACCCCCAGGAAAAACAGTTCAACGATAAAACTCCAGAGTCCGGCTATCATGTAAACTGCACACAAAGCGCCGCTGATAAGTGGATATCTGAAATTATAATTCTGATATTTTTTAAATAACGGCAGCAGAATATGATAAAGCGCAAAATACAGAATGATTCCCATAAGATTTCCGAGGAAATATTTCAGGACATAATACTTTGAAATGTGAAAACTCCAGAAAGCAATCATCACCAATATGTTACCAATCCATATTATCATTGAGAGAATAATTTCACCCAAAATAAAGGTACACCATATTTTCAGAATACCTCCCTTTAAGAACCGATAAAATGACCATATAAATATGAAAACATTTACTATATAGGAAAAAAAATAAAGCCACCGAAACCAGATTTCTTCGCCATAATCATTCATCAAAATAACAGACAGGCAAATTTTCTGTATTACAATACCATATATTGCGATTACGAGAAACCAGCGGGGATTGCCTTTGATTCCACACAGGGCTGACATAAAGAAAAACATCAGAAACAGCGTGCTGCACGCTCCGCACAGCATCGGCCAGTTTGCTTCTGAAAATAACAGCTCAATCATATAATCCTCCCGATTATCAAGAATCTTTATAAGACCTGCAAAAGTGACCAGCGGGCAAACGCCTCCTTGGTCTTTTTCAGATATCTTCTGCTAATCATAATCTCGGTGTCATTATCTAAAACAAACCGGTCTTTTTTCATTTCACGCACCTGTCTCAGATGAACCACAAAACTGTTATGGCAGCGAACAAAATCAAGCGGAGGCAGAATCCCCATCAGTTCATCCAGCTTTTCCCTGACACGGAAACTTCCCCAGGCAGTATAGACAACTGTATAACGCCGGTCTCTTTCCATATAATAAATATCTTCCGAAGCCAGGCACGCCTTTTCCCCACCTATGACCGTAAGGATAATTTTATTCGCTTTTTCCTCATCTTTTTTTAATACCTTGTCCATGATTTTTCCCAGTTTGTCTTCAAACTGGTCTTTTAAAACAAACCATGTATGTTCCGTTTCATAAACTTCTGTGGCCCAGGAAAGATAATTAGTCAGAAAAACAATCTGGCAGCCTTTCCATTTACGGTTTATCTCTTTTGCCACCATGATTCCATTCTCTTCTTTCATCTGAATATCCAGAAACACCACATCCAGAGGGAGTCCTTCATAGGAAAGAAGTTCTTTTCCCTCTGAAAAAGCAGAAATCGTATACTCCATACCGATATCTGATAAAAATTGTTCTAAAATATGCGATACCCGACTTAGCCATACATTATTATCATCACATATTCCAATCTGCACACATCTTCCTCCTCTTTAATAATACATTCTTTCTATATGGATTATAATAGCAAATAACCTTCCAAAATAAAATATAAAAATATAAAATTATTTCACTTTTTCCATAATTGTATTAATATTTTATATTATTTATTATATTTTTTTATTTTTCGAATATATATCAGTATTATTTTCACTTTTCCCTTCCGTTGACAGTCCTTTTTAATTCTTTTATAATTTAATTCGTTAACAGGTTATTTTTTACAGAAACAGAGTTGTATTATGAAACCATTGCGAAAAATCTATTGCCGGTCTTTTCAGACCGTTTTAAAATTATCCATTCCTTTTCTGCCTTACCGCAGACCCAAAATGATTGGGAGCCTCCGGAAATTGCCGGATATCTTAAAAAGGAAAAAGAAAAAAAGAGTTCTGATTGTTACGGACCCAGGCATCCGTGGACTGGGATTGCTGATTCCCCTGGAACGCGCTTTATCCCGGGCTGATATTTCCTATTATATATATGAAGGAACAGTAGCGAATCCGACCACCACCAATATCTATGAGGCCGTGGAAATGTACTTTTCCAATGACTGTCAGGCCATCATCGGATTTGGCGGCGGTTCCAGTCTGGACTGCGCCAAGGGGGGTGGCCGTCCGCATCGCAAAACCGGGTACCTCTCTTTCCCGTTATGCCGACCATGAAGCCAATCCACTTTATCCGGTTCCTGTCCTGATGGACGCTGCCGAGCTTGAGCAGTTTTATTATATGCTGTTGGAAAATTAAATTTTTTGAAAGGAGATTTTCATGAACGAACAGGAAATAAAACAGATTGTCGAAAAACAAAGGACATTTTTTCAGGGCGGTGCCACTCTTCATCCCTCTTTTCGTATCCATTCTCTGAATCGTCTGCAGGATTGTATTCAAAAATATGAAAAGGAAATCGGTGCCGCAATCCGGGCAGACCTTGGAAAAAGTGCTTTTGAAAGCTATATGTGTGAAATCGGTCTTACTTTAAGTGAGCTTCGCTATATGATTCGCCATCTCCGCAGCTTTTCCCGCGAGAAAAGGGTTCCCACTCCACTGGCGCAGTTTCATTCGCGGAGCTTCAAAAAACCATCCCCTTATGGTGTCGTTCTTATCATGAGCCCGTGGAACTATCCCTTCCTGCTGACGATGGAACCGCTTATCGATGCCATTGCCGCCGGGAATACCGCCGTGGTAAAGCCGAGTGCCTACTCTCCACATACCAGCGAAATCATCGCCAGAATTATCCGGGAAAGCTTTCCGGAACAATATGTAAATGTTGTCACCGGCGGACGCGCCGAAAACACCAGCCTGCTGGCACAGCATTTTGATTATATTTTCTTTACCGGAAGCCAGTCCGTCGGCAAAGAAGTCATGAAAAGTGCTTCCGCCCATCTGACCCCGGTTACTCTGGAGCTTGGCGGTAAAAGTCCGTGTATCGTGGATAAAAATGCAAATATTAAGCTGGCAGCCAGACGAATCGTTTTCGGGAAATATTTAAACTGTGGTCAGACCTGTGTTGCTCCTGATTATATTCTCTGTGACAAGGGTATTTATAAAGAATTGATCAAAGCGATTCAAAAAGAAATCATCCGACAATTTGGAAAAGAGCCGCTCTCTTCTCCGGATTATGGAAAGATCATTAATAAAAAGCATTTTGTACGGCTCTTGCATCTGATGGATGACCAAAAGGTAATTTTCGGTGGACAATATGACAGTACCATTCAGAAAATTGCCCCAACTGTCATGTATCCGGTTTCTCCGGAGGATGCTGTTATGCAGGAAGAAATATTCGGGCCGATTCTCCCGGTTCTTACTTATAACACCATCGACAAGGCAATTTCC
>JALEIY010000129.1 GCA_022769785.1 Eubacterium sp. | reverse complement strand
GCCTCCTGGGTAAGCCCGCTTAAGGACGGCACCCGAACCTGTTTTACGCCACGGCTGATTGTCACTGTGACGGTAAAGCCTTTGTCTACAATGCTTCCGGCTGTCGGATTCTGCCGGATTACATAATTTTCTTTTACGGTAGAGCTGTCGGCATATATCTATTTCATCTTAAGACCAGCCTGCTCTAATATCTGCTGCGCCTGTTCCTCGGTGTAATTCATAAGAACCGGCACTTCAATCCTCTCCGGCTGTGTGGATGCTTCGTCCATGCCAAGAGTCAGAAGCACTGTGGCTCCCTCCTCCACTTCTTTTCCGGAATCATACTGCTGCTTAATTACGACAAGGTCGTCTTCCTTCACCTCATCGTCAATATTATCATCGTATTCAAATTCTGCCTTCAGAGAATGATGCTGCGCTCTTTCCTTTGCTTTTTCCATGGAAAGGCCAAGGAAACTCGGAACTTTTACCTTAACGGTTTCCTCTGTTGTTTTCTCCGTGGATATTTCAGTGGATGCCTTTTCCGTCGTATTTCCTTCGGAACCCAGTCGTCTTAACGATCTGCCAAGGAAGAAAATGATAAAGCAGGCCAGAAGAACCCCCAGAACGATTGTGATAAGCATCGCAACCTTCTGCATTTTTGGTCCGACATGTTCGTCATCTTCTTCATCCTCATAATCTTCCGCATCTTCTCTTTGTGCAGCAGAAATGGTATCCTGTCCGGTAACGGTTTCTTTACTGCTTTTTCCCAGAGACTGGCGGATTGCTTCCATATCCTCTTCCGTCCGTTTTCTGGTCGGGCAATCATCCACTACCGGATTGACATAAACATAAGTGCCGTCCGGAGAATCAAATACCTGTTTCAAATCATCAATCAGCTGCTGGGCTGTCTGATAACGTTCTTCCGGATGCTTCATGGTACATTTTAAAATAATATTTTCCAGGCTGACCGGAATATCCGGGAAAAAGCAGCGCGGCGGAGTGATTTCCTCCTGAAGATGCATCAGGGCGATCGCCACCGCATTATCCCCGTCAAAAGGAACTCTTCCCGTTGCCATCTCATAAATTGTAATTCCCAGAGAGTAAATGTCACTTCTGCTGTCTGAATATCCGCCTCTTGCCTGTTCCGGAGAAAGATAGCGCACAGACCCCATCGTATTGGCAGAAACGGTGTCTCCCGTTGCCGCCTTTGCGATTCCGAAATCTGTCACCTTGATAACGCCACGGTCAGACACCAGGATATTCTGAGGCTTGATGTCCCGATGGACAATTCCGTTTTTATGGGCAACGGAAATCGCACCGGCAATCTGAATGGCAAAATCCACCGTTTCTCTGGCGCTGAGCCTTCCATACCGGCGAATATACCGTTTCAGCGTCATACCCTCGGCCAGTTCCATGACGATATAATGAATCCCATTTTCATTTCCCGCATCGTAGATATCCACGAGATTCGGATGATGCAGTTCGGCAGTGGACTGCGCCTCACGGATAAACTTTCGTACAAATGCCTCGTCGTCATTATACTCCTGGCGTAATATCTTTACGGCAACAAACCGATTCTCCTTATGGCATCTTGCTCTGTACACATCTGCCATACCACCGGAGCCAATATGTTCCAGTATCTCATATCTTCCATTTAATATGGTACCGCTCTGTATCATCCCTGTCACCTCCCGTTATCACACCGGGCGATGATGACTGCGATGTTATCACTGCCTCCGTAAAATAGAGCCTCATCAATACACATCTCCACCGCTTCTTTGATATCGTCAACAGCAGCAAGAATCTCCTCGAGGCGTTCATCCTCTACCATATTGGAAAGGCCATCGGAACAAAGAAGAATTTCCTCTTTTTCTGAAAGCTCCAGCATAAAATAATCCGGTTCCACGGTTTGTGTCACACCCACTGCTCTCGTGATAATATTTTTCTGTGGGTGATTGCGGCTTTTTTCCCGGTCCAGTTCTCCGGCCCGCACCAGTTCCTCTACCAGCGAATGGTCCATGGTCACCTGTTTTAATTGCTCTCCAAAATAATACAACCGGCTGTCTCCGATATTCATCACATAAACCGTGCTTCCGATGACCGTTGCCGCCACAAAGGTCGTTCCCATACCGGCATATTCTTCCTGACTCTCAGACATTTGGTAAACTTCTTTATTTACCTGACAAATCAGCTTCTCCATCACCATCAATGGCATGGTTTTTTCGGTTGTCTTTGCCAGCTCCACAAAGCGGGAAACTGCATAGGAGGATGCCTTATCTCCGGCTTTATGGCCTCCCATTCCATCGGCTACTATATAAAGATTTGGAAAGCATCCTACCGGCTTGTCAGAAAAAAACAGGGCATCCTGATTGATTTTGCGTCTTCTTCCTATATCTGTCGCTCCGTAAGATATCATTCCTCCTCACTCCTTTCTTTATAACGCTTTCTGAGCTGTCCGCAGGCGGCGGAAATGTCTCTTCCCATCTCCCGACGCACCGTCACCTGAATATGCTGCTGCTTTAACATATGCATAAATGCAGCCACATTATTCTGTTCTGACTGCTGATATCCTCTCTCTTTCACCGGATTCACCGGAATCAGATTAATATGACAGTTCATTCCTTTTACAAGAGCAGTCAGCTTATCGGCGTGTTCCTTTTTATCGTTTACATCTTTTACCAGACTGTATTCAAAGGTGATTCGACGCCCGGTCCGACTGACATAATACCGGGCCGCTTTCATCAGTTCTTCCATGGAATACCGGTTTGCAATCGGCATAAGCGTTTTTCTTAATGCATCATCCGGCGCATGAAGGGAAATAGCCAGGGTAATCTGCGGATGGGTATCGGCAAACTCATAAATCTTTGGGACAATCCCGCAGGTTGAAACGGTAATATTTCTGTGACCGATATTTAATCCGTCGGAGTCGCAGAGCATCTCAATCATACGGCTTAAGGCATCAAAATTGTCAAAAGGTTCCCCGGTTCCCATAACCACCACATGGGAGACCCTTTCTCCTGTGGCTTTCTGTATGGCATAAATCTGGTCAAGCATTTCGGAGGGATAAAGATTTCTTGCCAGTCCCATCAGTGTGGAAGCACAAAAGCGGCAGCCCATCCTGCAGCCGGCCTGTGAGGAAATACATACGGAATTACCATGTTTATATTTCATCAGAACGCTTTCAATCATATTTCCGTCATGAAGTGCAAAAAGGAACTTCATGGTTCCGTCAATTTTGGAAACATAGCGTTCCACCTCCGTCACACCATACAGGGGATGCTCCAAAATAAGCTTCTCCCTGCATTTTGCCGGGACGTTTTTCATTTCTTCCGGTGTTCTCACCAGCTTTTTATGCAGCCATTCATAAATCTGCTTTGCACGGAAGCGTTTCTCTCCGTTTTCCAGGAGGCACTGCGAAAGCTCCTCCATATTCATGGATCTTAAATCTGTCCATTCTGCCATTTATTTTTCCCTCACAAATTTTGAGACAAAGAAACCATCTGTATCATCCACTCCCGGAAGAAGGGTAAGATATCCCTTTTCCCCGGTTCTTCCCCGAAGCGCCTCCGGCAGGCTTTCTTCGAGAGATACGGCACGAAGTGGTGTGTTTTCTTCAATCCAGCGGACATTTTCCTCGTTTTCTCCCCGGTTTAAAGTGCAGGTGGAATAGACAAGTATGCCGCCCGGTTTTACATATTTCCAGACCACAGACAGTATTTTTCTCTGTAAAGCCTGAAGCTCGGAAAGCTGCTCCTTTGTCACATGATATTTTATGTCATTTTTGCGTCCCATAATTCCAAGGCCGCTGCATGGAAGGTCCGCCAGGACTACGTCTGCCTTTTCTTCCATACTCTCATCGAAGACCGTGGCATCCCACTCCTGTATCTCTATCTGATTATATCCAATTCTGTCGTTATTTTCTTTAATGAATTCTGTCTTATACTCTGTCAAATCTCTTGCGATGACACATCCCTGTTCTCCTGTCCGGTCTGCGGCATGGAAGGTTTTTCCTCCGGGAGCAGCACAGACATCAAGAATGATCTGACCCGGGCGAATTCCTGCCATCTCCACCGGAAACATGGAGCTTTCATCCTGTACGGAAAAATATCCTTTCTGAAAAGCAGAAAGCTTACCCAGATAATTAAAATCTCCGATACGGAAGGCATAGGAGAAATATTTTCCCGGTTCTACGGATACTTTTTCTTCCTTTAAAAGTTCATGGAGTCGTTCCGGAGTGATTTTTGCACAGTTTGTCCGAATGGAAACCGGCCGCACCTGCAAAAAGGAATCCAGTATCTGTACCGCTTTTTCTTCTCCGTACTGCTTTATAAAAAGCTCCGTGAGCCAGACCGGCATGGAATAATTCACGCTGGCCCACTGTAAAGGGTCTTTTTCTCTCTCCGGCAGAGGAAGGTTTCCCTTCTGTCTTGCCACGGTTCGAAGCACTCCGTTGACAAAGCCGGAAAGATTGCGAAATCCCCTCTTTTTTGCCAGTGCCACGGCCTCACTGCAGGCTGCCGCATCCCTCACATTCATACACAGAATCTGGTAGGCAGACAACCGCAAAAGATTGCGGATGAAGGGCTTGCATTTTTTCATTTTTATTTTGGAGTAGCTGTCCAGAATATAGTCAAGGTAAATCCGTTTTTCCATGACGCCTTCACAAAGACGGGTAAAAAATGCCCGGTCCTGCTTTGGCGCATACTGCAGCCGCATCAGCGCTTCTCCGATGGCAACATGGGAGAGCTTTCCGTTTTTTTCCATATCAATCAGGGTGTCAAGAGCCGCTTCTCTCATATCGGTTCGTTCCGCCATAATCTTTCCTTTCAGAGGCTGGTGCCTTCTTCTAATTTATATCCCAGTAAAAATGCCTGCACCGGCATTCTTTTCTTTCCCTGAAGCTGTACTTCCGTCACTTTCAGAAGATTGCTTCCTGTTTTTACGGCAAAGCTGTCTTTTTCCACCCGGACAATGGTTCCCGGTGCGGCCTCTTCCGTCTCCGGTGTGGTTTCTTCCACCTGCGCTTTCCAGATTTTTAATGTTTTGTCTCCCAGATGGGTATAGGCGCTCGGCCAGGAATTCAGTCCCCGGATTTTGCGTTCAATGGAAACCGCATCCTGATTCCAGTCGATTTCCCCCATTTCCTTGGTCAGCATTCTGGCATAACAGCTTAAGGAATCATCCTGTACCGTTCTCACTGCCGTTCCATTTTCCAGTTTTTCAAGAGTAGACAGTATTAAATCTCCGCCCAGTGCCGCCAGTTTATCATGAAGACTGTCACCGGTTTCCTCTTCGGTAAGAGGAACGGTTACCTTTTCCAGCATATCTCCGGTATCCAGCCCTTTCGCCATATACATTGTGGTGATTCCACTCTCTTTTTCTCCGTTAATGACTGCCCACTGAATCGGGGCTGCGCCACGATATTTCGGCAGCAGAGAAGCATGGATATTGATACAGCCGTATTTTGGCAGGTTCAGGATGGACTCCGGAAGAATCTGTCCAAAAGCTGCCACAACGATTACGTCCGGAGCCAGCGCAAACAGTTCTTTCTGAAACTCTTCTTCCTTCACTTTTAACGGCTGATAAACCGGAATATCATGAGCAAGAGCCGCCTCTTTTACCGGAGGAAAGGCCATGGCTTTTCCTCTTCCTTTTCTTTTATCCGGCTGAGTGACCACCGCAACAACTTCATGTGCCTCTATCAGTTTTTCCAGCGCCGGAACGGCAAAATCCGGCGTTCCCATAAATACGATTCTCATTCTTCTTCCCAGTCTTCCTCTTCATCCAAATCTCTGTATGGCTCGCTGGCACGTTCTCCGTAAAGAACGCCGTTCAGATGGTCCATCTCATGAAGAATGGCTCTCGCCCGGAGGCCGTCTCCTTCATAAATCACTTCATTCATGTCAAGATCCAGGGATTTCACGACTACATGGTCTGCTCTTGTCACTTTTGCACATTTGCCCGGTACGCTTAAGCAGCCCTCATCATCGGTCTGTTCTCCAGTCGCTTCCACCACTTCCGGATTAATCAGTAAAATCGGATCATCATCCATAACATCCACTACACAAATCCGGCGTAAAATACCTACCTGCGGAGCAGCAAGTCCCACTCCTCTTGCCTCATACATGGTGTCAAACATATCCTCTACCAGTTCTCTTATTGACGGTGTTATTTTGGTCACCGGTTTACATACTTTCTGCAGACACGGATCGCCAATGTAACGAATCTTTCGAATAGCCATAATTTCCTCCTGATTTTTCTTTTATTTTTACTGTAATACTCCCCGGCTTTCGGCGGGATGAGCATCGTTGTTTTCTCTGTTAATCATGCATCATATTATAATACCACAGGAATCCTGTCTTCGTAAAGCAGGCAATTCCGGCTTATCTTATCCCTAAATGTATAAAAATTTTCGATTCCATCTGCCGGAGCCTTACATAAAATTCATCGGGTCCAGGTCATACTGCACCTGTATCCCGGCAAAAACCGGATGGGAAGCCAGTACCGGCTCCAGCCGTTCTCTGAGAGACAAAAGTCTCTGTTCCGACTCGTGTCTTACGTAAATCACCTGCCGGTATACATCCCGCATTTTTGCAATCACGGCCTGCCCGGGATTTAAGATGAGCACCCGGTCTTCTTCTTTCTCCTGGCTTTTTTCAATCATTTTCTGAATCCTTCCGGCAGCAAGCACAGCCTGAGATTCGTCTCCACTCTGTATTAAAATCACCAGAAAATGCGCACAGGGCGGATACCCCATCAGCCTGCGGTAAGCATATTCTTCTCTGTAAAATTCTTCATAAGAATGATGGGCCGCTGCCTGCAGGGCATAATGTTCCGGGTTATAGGTCTGTATAATAACCTTTCCTTCCTTTTCTCCTCTTCCTGCCCGTCCGGCCGCCTGACAAAGAAGCTGAAAGGTACGCTCTCCGCTCCGGTAATCCGGCCCGTGAAGAGACATATCCGCTGCCAGAATGCCCACCAGAGTCACATTGGCATAATCATGCCCCTTGACAATCATCTGGGTTCCCAGCAAAATATCAGCCTCTTTTCTGGAAAAGGCAGAAAGAATCTCTTCATGGGAATGTTTTTTTCTCGTGGTATCCATATCCATCCGGAGCACTCCCGCTTCCGGAAATTCTTTCTTAATGGCCGCCTCCACCTTCTCTGTCCCAAGGCCAAAGGCTGCCACATGAGGGCTTTTGCAGACCGGACACTGCCGGATATACTGCGTTTCGAAGCCGCAATAATGGCATCGTAAGCTGCCGTTTCGGTGATAGGTCAGGGAGACATCACAGTGGGGACATTTTATCACATGTCCGCAGCTCCTGCAGGAAACAAAGCCCGCAAAGCCCCGCCGGTTTAAAAACAGCATAATCTGTTCTTTTCTGGCAAGACAGCGATTGATTTCTTCCCGCAGTCTGCGGCTGAACATCGAGCGGTTTCCTTCTTTAAATTCTTCCCGTAAATCCACCGTCTCTACCAGAGGAAGTCTGGCATCTCCCGCCCTTTTTTTCAGGGTAAGGAGAACATATTCACCGCTTAATGCCCTGGAATAGCTTTCCACTGACGGTGTGGCAGATCCTAGTACCACACTGGCTCCGGCCAGCTTCGCCCGGTAAATCGCAGTTTCTCTGGCATGGTATTTGGGAGTGGTATCACTTTTGTAAGCGCCATCATGCTCTTCATCCATAATAATTATTCCCAGATTTTTCAGCGGCGCAAAAAGTGCAGACCGTGGACCGATGACCACATCCGCTTCCCCGGAAGCAATACGTTCTATCGCCTGCGTCCGTTCTCCTCCGGACATCCGGGAATGAAGCAGGGCAATACGTTCTCCAAACCTCTCCCGAAAACGTCTTACCGTCTGAAAGGTGAGTGAAATCTCCGGAATTAACACAATTCCTGTTTTTCCTTCTTTTAAAATATGTTCCAGCAGATTAAGATAGACTTCTGTCTTTCCGCTGCCGGTGACTCCGTACAAAAGATAGGTTTTCCGCTCCCCCCGGTCATAATCTTCCAGAAAATGCTCCACCACATTTTTCTGTTCCGGATTGAGCACAGGAATCTTCGAAGGGTCCGGCACAAAGTCTTTTTTCTGCTTTGCAGCAAAACACAGGACTCCCTGTTCCTCCAGTTTTTTCAGGTCTTTTCTGGCAACTTTACATTGTTTTAAGGCATCCTGAGCGGAAATTGTTTTTTCCTTTAACAGCATCGTAAGAAGCCGGCTTCTGGCACTCCAGTGCCTTTTTTCCCAATTGGCAAGAAGTTCTTCCGCCTGAGCATTTTCCAGGCAGAGAGAAATCCATTCTTCTTCTTTATGGCGCACCTTCTTTTTCACCGGAAGAACGGTGCGAAGGGCCTGAATCATGGAGGAACCATATCGTTTTCGTAAGAAATCAGCCACTTTTATGAGCTGAGATTCCACAGAAACGCTGTCTGCCACCACCGAAAGAATCTCTTTAATCTTTTCCGGTGCATATTCCGGTTCTGTTTTGAGAGCAACGACATAGCCTTCTGTCTCACGGTTTCCCTGACCGAAGGGAACGCATACCCGACATCCGGGTGCAATCTGCCCGGACAGGGAAAAAGGCACTCTGTACTCAAATACCCGGTCAAGTGCCTCATGAGAAATATCAATAATTATATCTGCAAATAATTGTCCCATATATTTTCCCTTTAAAACAGTTTAATATTTTCCGTTCAAAACATCCGCAACGATTTCTTCCTCGCTCATGTGATATTTCTTTCCTTCAATCTCCTGATAGGTCTCATGACCTTTTCCTGCCAGAACAACAATATCTCCCGGCTGCGCATGATGCATAACGTAGGAAATCGCTTCCCGGCGGTCGATAATGGAAATATATTCGCCATCCGTCTTTTTGATTCCGGTTAAGATATCATCAATGATAGCCTGCGGTTCTTCAAATCTTGGGTTATCTGAAGTAATTACCGTAAGGTCTGCCAGATTGCCGGACACCTCGCCCATCTCAAATCTGCGCAGCTTCGAACGATTGCCGCCACAGCCAAACAGACTGATAAGCCTTGCCGGATGATATGCCCGAAGGGTATGTAAAATACTCTCCAAAGCCACTGCATTATGGGCATAATCCACAATCAGTGTATAGTCATATCCTGTCGGAATAATCTGTACACGGCCTTTTACCGTAAAGTTCTTAAGCACCTGACAAATGTCAGAAAGAGAAACACCCATATCCGCCACGACACTGATTGCTCCGAGGGCATTGTGAACATTAAAGGTTCCCGGCACACCACAGGATACCTTTCCTTCCAGGGTACCGCTTAAGTTAAAATCCACACCGAGAAAATCCGTATCTCTTGTCAGCTCGATATCTGTCGCCCGCAAATCCGCTCTTTCGGCCAGACCAAAGGTGGAAACAGGACAGAGGGCTCCTTTTGTCACTTCCTCGTAATGCTCATCATCTATATTGGCAAATCCCTTTTTACACTGGGTAAACAGCTTCGCCTTACAGCTTAAATATTCTGCGAAATCTGCGTGCTCGTTCGGTCCGATATGGTCCGGAGACAGATTGGTAAACAGGCCGTAATCAAAAATAATACCTGCGGTTCTGTCCAGCTTAAAGCCCTGGGAGGATGCTTCCATTACTACGGCATCACAGCCGGCATCCACCATCTGTCTGAAATATCTGTGAATGTCATAGGATTCCGGTGTTGTATTATTTACCGGAATATGCTCGTCCCCGATGACCACCTCGATAGTACCGATGACTCCGACCTTGTGGCCTGCCTGTTCCAGCAGGGAACGAATCATATATGTGGTTGTTGTCTTTCCTTTTGTTCCCGTAACTGCAATGGTGGTAAGCTCCCTGTCCGGGCAGCCAAACCAGGCTGCAGAAACAAGAGCCATGGCATAGCGGGTATTCTCCACCTGAATGACAGTCACATTCTCCGGAACCTCCACCGGCTCTTCTACCAAAAGAGCGGCAGCACCCTTTTTTACTGCTTCTGCCGCAAAGCTGTGTCCGTCAAAAGAGGCACCGCGAACGCAGATAAAAAGACATCCCTCTTCCAGTTTTCTGGAATCATTGACCACTGCACAAATCTCAGTTTCTGTACTTCCACTTAATACTTTATATGTTAAATTCTCTAATAATTTACTGCACTTCATAAAGCATCCTTCCTTTCTTTCCTAATCATTGTAACCTTTTGCAACGGCATCGTCAAGAATATTACCATTCCAAAGCAGGCCCCCGCTCCGTCCACACAGACATCAAATAATCTTCCTGCGCGTCCCGGAACAAAAAGCTGATGGAGCTCGTCACTTATGGCATAGCATACACAAAACAAAAGGCCGAGGCAAAGTTCTCTTTTAAGAATTGTTATCGCCTGCTTCCGGTTTTTCATGAAAAAATCCGGTTCTTTATACATCTTTCTCGCCAGCATATGCCAGTTTACAAGATATGACAGCAGTGCATATTCCATAAAATGCGCACTCTTTCGAAGGGGCGTTTCCAGAATCTTCTGCCAGCCCCTTGCCGCTGACTGACTGATTTTTATGTGAAACCACCGGCTGGCTGCATCTAAAATTCTCATGGTAATGCTTCCGCTTCTTTCCGAAGAGAGTACGGCATTTTCCGCGGAAAAACCGAAAATAACCATAAGCATCACCAACACTGCAAGTAGCGTCAGCATATAAAATATAAATTGTCCTGTTACCCTGTTTTGTTTCATTGCTTCTTTTTTATTCTTACAGACGAAAAAGCCTTCCGTCTGTTTTTCCTTTCATTATGAAAGAAAAAAGGACTGCGGCAAATGGAAATATATATGTTTGCGGCAATCCTTTTTCTCTATACTTGTTTAAAAATCTTCGCTTTCCGGTTCTTCCTCCGGCAGTTCTTCATAGTCAAGAATATCCTCATCAAACTCTTCCTCACTTTCCGGAAGAATCTTAATCTTTGAGTCATAAAGCTCGCGTACTGCGATAGAGAGAGGCTTCTCTCCTTCCATGTTATCTTCCAGCGGTTCTTTTCCGGCAATCAGCTCTCTCGCCCGTTTTGATGTGGCAATAACAATAGAATAGCGGCTGTTAATTGCCGGCTCTTCCCCTCTGTTTTCTTCTCCGTTAATTTTGTCCATAAGTTCTGTATAGGATGGATGTAACATAATTATGCTCCTTTCTGCACATTCTATTCCATGTCTTTAAAGATAATCTTTCAGACCTTCTTTTAAGCTTTTTACAAATTCTGCCTGTGCCGAAACACGACAGGATTCTTTCTCAATAATGGAATGAATCGTGTCCATGCATTTTTCCAGTTGACCGTCTTCGTTACAGACGAGATACTCATAACAGGAAATGCTTTCCGCTTCTTCTGCGGCACGACGCATTCTCTTTTCAATTACTGCAGCTTCCTCGGTGCCTCTGCCCTCAAGACGGGCTTTCAGTTCTCCGATAGAAGGCGCTGTCACAAATAATAACACCGCATTCGGATACTGCTCTTTAATCTTCATGGCACCCTGCACTTCAATCTCCAGGATAACCACATGACCGGCCGCCAGCTCGTCTTCCACGAATTTTCTCGGCGTACCGTAATAGTGTTCCACATACTGTGCGTATTCGATAAATCCATTATAATCAATCAGACGAAGAAAATCTTCTTCTGATTTAAAATAATAATCTTTTCCGTCTACTTCCCCTTTTCTCGGCTGCCTTGTTGTGGCAGAAACGGACAGACTGTAACCGTATTTTTCCACAAGGGCTCTGGAAACCGTTCCTTTCCCGACACCGGAAAAACCGGAAATGACAACCAACATACCTTTTTTATCCATGATTTTCTTCCTCTCTCGCCTCATTTTTCCGGTCAAAGCACCGGGCGGCGATGGTCTCTGTGGTAAGTGCCGACAATACCACATGGCCGCTTTCCATCACAAGGGCGGTCCGGGTTCTTCGTCCGCAGGTGGCATCCACTGCCTTTCCCTCATCCCGGGATGTCTGAATCATCCGCTTTATCGGGGCGGCTTCGGTACTGACCATGGAGACAATTTTGTCTCCGTTTACCATATTCCCAAATCCAATATTAATCAAATGAGCCATATTGTCCCCATTCTTTTATTCTATATTCTGAACCTGTTCACGGATTTTTTCAATCTCAGTTTTCAGCTCGATGGCACAGTTGGAAATCTCAATGTCGTTGGCCTTTGACAAAATGGTATTGGCTTCACGGTTCATTTCCTGTGCGATAAAATCAAGCTTTCTTCCGACGCTGCCTCCTTTTTGAAGCTCGTCTGTCATATTTTTTGTGTGACTGCGAAGTCTTACGGTCTCCTCATCCACACAAATCTTATCTGCATAAATCACGACCTCTGTCGCCAGCCGGCTCTCATCAACCCCGGCATCCTCCAGAAGATTATGCACCTTATCCTCCAGCTTCTTTCTGTATTCGCTGACAATCGCCGGGTATCTCTTTTCAATCTCTGTAATATTCTTATCCATATCCTCCAGCTTGGACAGAATATCCAGTTTCAGATGCTCTCCCTCTTTCCGACGGCTTTCCGAAAACTGAACAAGCGCCTGTGCAACCGCTTCTTCCAGGGTTCTGGCAACCCCTTCCAAATCTCTGGCGGTTTCTTCCAGGGTCATTACTTCCGGAAGTCTCGCAATCTTCATCGCAGTTACATCATCGGGAACCTCAAGGAGCTGTCCCAACGCCTCAATGGCTCTTTTGTACTCGCATCCCAGACTTTCATTCAGTCGTACCGTACTGTTATGCTCCGTCAAATCCTCATAGCTGATATATATATCAATCTTTCCACGACCCACTGCCTGCTTTACCTGCCCGCGTACCGCCGCTTCCAGCGCATTCAGCTTTTTGGGCAGCTTAATACTTAAGTCACAGTATCTGTGATTGACTGCTTTTATTTCCACGGCAATCTTACATTCTTCCGTGGCAATCTCGCTGCGGCCAAATCCCGTCATGCTTTTTATCACTTTTCTCACCTCAAATGCAAAATAATAGAATTTTATTATATCGGAAAAGTATCACTTCGTCAATCAAAAAAGGCGGTTTCCTGTTCCCCTCTTTTATCCCGGTCAGCCAGGTCTTTTTTCATACATTCCAGATAATGAAGCATCACGCCGCCCCCCGACGGAACAAAATACTCCGAAGAAAGCTCTTCGTATTTGAAATGCTTTTTCCCTCCTGCCTTCATCCGCTCCCAGTAATGTATCATTTCATGAAAACGAAGGTAATAGCACTCCTGTCTGTGGGTAAAATAGATGAGCAGAAAGCTGATACCTCCCTGTTTTTCAAAGGCTTTCATAAATTCAACCTGATGAGTATGTATATTTTGAAGGGGGAAAGTATCGACCGCACATTCTTTGGCATCAAAGCAGACAGGAATCCCCTGAACCGCACCAATATAATCCACCGTACTTTTTTTTTCAAAATAGGCAAGAGTAATATGTCGGCTTTCCTTGTCAAAACGGACCGGGGTAATTGGTGTTGGCACCTTCTGAAGCAATGCCAGATTTTTTTCCCGGTATTTCTGATTGGTAAAGTTTATCATTTCCTCCAGTACTGAGCCCCGGAGTCCTCTTGAATTCCATGTCCCCATTTTATCTTCTGCGTCCTTCCTGTTTCACCAGTGCTTCTGAAAAACCCTTCTTTTTCATTATTGTCAGAAATTCTGACGGCAAAGGCGCGGTAATATGAAGCCCCGAAAGTTCCTCCGGCAGTCCTTTTACATTATCCGGCACCTTCAGTTCATAACTGTGTAAAAGCTGATAACGGATTCCTTCTTTTTTCATTTCCTGATTCATCTTGCCGGATGCATATTTCCCGTCTCCGAGAATCGGATGGCCCACCGATGCCAGATGTGCACGAATCTGATGACTTTTTCCGGTAATCAGACGAATTTTCAAAAGAGAGACCTCTTCTCTTTTTTCCAGCACCTGATACCAGGTCTCAATGGGAGCCGCTCCCTCTACCGGTTTGGAAAAGAGGCGCACCCGGTTTGTTTTTTCATCCTTTAACAGCCAGCCTTTCAGCTTCCGGTCCTGTTCCACCCGGCCGTGTACCAGACATAAATAATATTTTTCGAGGTTTCTTTCCTTCATCAGCCGCCCGAGGGCCTGAAGACCTGCCATGGAAATCCCGCAAAGGACGATGCCGCTTGTATTCCGGTCCAGACGGTTTGCCACGGAAGGCCGAAAGACCGTAAGTCCTTCTTCCGTAAGAATTCCTTTTTCCAGACAATAATCGATCAGATAATCATTTAATGAATCGTCTTCTTTTTCCGCTTTCTGCGTAAGCATTCCCGCCGGTTTATGCAAAATCAGCACATCCTCCGTGGCATAAAGAACCTTTACCTGACCGCGAAGTTCTTTTTGCTTTTGTGTGAGAGCCCGGGTTGTCTTTTCTTTCTTTGAATTCCTTCCCGTAAATTTATCCAGGGTTTCTTCGGAAAAATAAATCTGAATCCGGTCTCCCTGCTTTATTTTTTCATTTCCTGCGGCCTTACCATCATTCAGCTTGATATTTTTCTTCCGAAGCATTTTGTGAAGAAAGCCGGATGGTGCTTCCGGAAGATATTTGCAAAGAAAGCGGTCCAGTCTCTGTCCCTCTTCTCTTTTTGTAATCACCAGTTCTCTCATATTTCCGACTCCCTGTCACCGCCCATAAAATAAAGAATCACTTTATGCGGGATGATTTTTGATACCCCATGGAACATCTGCATCATTCGTCCGTAAACCGAGATTTCTTTGTCATTCTGATTATCCTTCCAGGCTTTTTTTACTACTTTTTTGGGATCTGCCATCACCATTTTTTTGTAGGCAGGCAAATGATTTTTTCCCGCTGCCCGGGAAAAAAACTCTGTTTTTACAGCGCCGGGACAGACGATGGTTATTTTTATGCCGCGTCCCCGAAGCTCCGCCCGCAAACTGCGCAGAAAACTTAAGGCAAAGGCTTTGGTCGCTGCATATACGGCAAACCCCGGCTGTGGCATGAATGCGGAGGCCGAGGCCAGATAAATCATCCTTGCACCTTTCGACATATATGGCAAAACCATGGTCGTCAGACTGACTACGCTTTTACAGTTTATGTCGACCATCTCCTCCTGTTCTTCGCAGGAAAGCTCGTCAATTCGCCCCATGATTCCAAAACCGGCACAATGAATAAACAGGGAAATCTCCGGTCGGACATCCTCCAGTTCATTACGAAGCTTTTTTAAATCTTCTGCCTTTTGCAAATCCATGGGCAAAATACGAAAGGTCTGATTCCGATAGAGTCTCGGCCATGCTTCAAGTCGCTCTTTGCGACGGGCAATCACCCAGATTTCATCCAGTTTTGCCTCTTCGTTCATGGTCAGCTTCACAAATTCTTTTCCCATACCGGAAGATGCGCCGGTGATAATTCCAATTTTCATGCGATCCCTTCCTTCTCAGCTTTTTTTCTTTTTATGGACATTTCGGATTGTTTTCTTTTTATTTTTCATTCCAGCAACGGTTTGTTCACCGCCTCTGCCTTTTTTTGCGGCAGTTCTCCGGTTCTCCTGTCCAGAAAATGCTGCGGTTTTTCCCTTCTGATTTTTCTGTGCGGCGTTTTCCCGGGGACGAATCAGACATTTTTTATCAAACCCTATTAAATCCTCTCTGCCCGCCCGGAGAAGTGCCTTTTTTACCAGTTGGTAATTGTTCGGATTCCGGTACTGAATGAGTGCTCTTTGCAGCTGTTTTTCTTCCATGGTAACGGGAACATACACCGGCTTCATGGTTCTCGGGTCCAGTCCGGTATAATACATACAGGTGGAAATGGTTCCCGGAGTCGGATAAAAATCCTGTACCTGCTCCGGCATATATCCCAAATCCCTGACGTATTCTGCCAGGGCCACCGCTTCTTTCAGACCGGAGCCTGGATGGGAAGACATGAGGTATGGCACCAGATACTGTTTTTTCCCAAGCTTTTTGTTCATCTCATGATATTGCTCCACAAAGCGTTCATAAACATCGTTCGATGGCTTTCCCATCATGGTAAGAACAGCGTCACAAATGTGCTCCGGCGCTACTTTCAACTGTCCGCTCACATGATAACGGCATAATTCTTCCAGGAAATCTTTATTTTTATCGGCAAGCACATAGTCAAAACGAATCCCCGACCGGATAAATACCTTTTTTACCCCTGGAATATTGCGAAGCTTTTTCAACAGCCGGATATAGTCGCTGTGGTCACTGCGCAGGTTCGGGCAGGTTTTTGGAAACAGGCACTGCCTTTCGGCGCAGACTCCTTTTTCCACCTGTTTCTTACAGGCCGGATACCGGAAGTCTGCCGTAGGGCCTCCCACATCGTGGATATACCCTTTAAATTCCGGGTCTTTTGTCATTTCCTCTGCTTCTCTTATAATCGATTCATGACTTCTTGCCTGAACCCGTCTTCCCTGATGAAAAGTCAGGGCACAAAAGCTGCAGCCACCAAAGCAGCCCCGGTTGCTGACCAGGGAAAAGCGCACTTCCTGCAGGGCCGGTACGCCTCCTTCTTTCTCATAGGAAGGATGCCAGGTTCTCATATACGGAAGTCCGTATACCTCGTCCATTTCTTCCGTTGACAACGGCAGAGCCGGCGGATTCTGCACAATATACTCACTCTCTTTATAAGGCTCCACCAGTCTTTTTGCTGTAATGGCATCGGTATTTACATACTGGCGATAATAGCTTTTTGCAAATACCTCTTTGGATTCTAATATTTCCGGATAAGATGGGAGTAATTCATATTCTCCCTCCAGTTCACTGAGATTGCGTGTTTTAAATACAGTGCCCCTTACATAAGTAATATCTTTTACATCAATTCCACTGTCCAATGCTTCTGCAATTTCCAAAACGGAATGCTCTCCCATTCCATACATTAAAAGGTCTGCACCGGAATCCAGTAAAATGGAACGTTTCACTTTGTCACTCCAGTAATCATAATGAGCCATCCGGCGTAAAGAGGCTTCAATGCCTCCCAGTAAAATCGGGGTTTTTTTGTAGCTCTTTCGTATCAGATTAGCGTAGACTACAGAAGCTCTGTCCGGACGCCGGGAAAATCCCCCGCCGGGTGTATATGCATCCTGGTGCCTTCTCTTTTTTGAGGAGGTATAATGGTTCACCATGGAATCCATATTTCCTCCGGACACCAGGAAGGCCAGCCGCGGTTCCCCGCACACTGTGATACTTTTTTCATCTTTCCAGTCCGGCTGTGCTATGACAGCCACCTTATATCCTCTGCTTTCTAAAAGTCTTGTAATGATTGCCATGCCAAAGGAAGGATGGTCCACATAGGCATCTCCTGAAATGTAGACAAAATCGGCCTGTTCCCAGCCTCTTTCTTTCATTTCTTTTTGATTCATGGGCAAAAATCCCGTTTTATTTCGCATATTTTTTCTCCATCTGTTTCGTCCGGCGATTTACACTCTGTTTTTTAATCCGTCAATTTCCTCTCTGGTCAGGGGACGTGACTGTCCCGGTTTCAGTTCTTCATCCAGCTTCAGACTTCCCATAGAAATACGTTTTAAATACAGTACTTCTCTTCCGATTGCTTTTGCCATCCGCTTTACCTGATGATATCTGCCTTCCTGTATGGTGATATATACTCCAAATCCTCCGGTCTGCTCCCCTGCCGGCACAAGCCGGGCAGGCAATGTTTTCTTGTCATCCCCGATGTCAAGACCTTCCTGAAACAGTTTTTCCTCTTTCTCGCCCACCGGACCGTCCAGAAGGGCAAAATAACATTTATCGATATGTTTGACGGGAGAAAGCAGATTATGTGCCAGTTCCCCATCGTCGGTAATCAAAAGCAGGCCTTCGGTATCCTTGTCCAGCCTTCCCACAGGAAACAGGGAACGATTGGAAGACTCCAGGCAGTCCATCACGGTCTTTTCTTCCGCATCCTTTGTGGCGGTGACCACCCCCGCCGGTTTATTGAGCATCCGATAGATGTGTTCCTCAAAAACACACCTTTCTCCGTCCAGCTCGACTCTGGCCACGTCGGCATCAATTTTACACTCTGCGCGTTTTTCCACCACACCGTTTATCCGAACACGGCCTTTTTTTATAAATTGTTTTGCCTCGGAACGACTCATATTATGTACTTTTGTCAGATATTTGTCCAGTCTCATGGGTTTCATGGGTTATCCTTTCCTCCATCCGGCAGGGTATTTATTTTTTACTGTTTCGTTTTTTACCTTTCCCCATCCCAGCGGAAATTCATCGGCACATATAAGAGCCCATCCATCTTTTGCTTTTGCAAACACGGTTTCACATCGTAAATATTTATCGACACGGACATCGGACAATTCCAGGGAAATTACATTGTCATATTCTTCTGGTTTTAAAGCCAGAGCCAGGGCTGCTCCCGGCTCAAAACGGTTCTTTTTGCAGTCTCCCAGATGAAGTCCGGAGCTGACAATCCGAAGTCCTTTTAATTCCGGCAACCCTTCCGGCACGAGAAACGCCCGTTCTTTTATCATGACAATTCTCTCCTGCGGAAAATCTGCTTTTATGTGACGAAGAAATTCTTTCAGTTCTTCCGGCAGTTTTGTTTTTACAGGTTTAGAGGTCGCTTTTTTTCTCTGTTCTCCGGGCATTTTTTTTATCAGTGCCGCGAACTGTCCTTCTCCTTTTACTCTGTGATTCCAGAAACGCCGGCAGTTTTCCAGACTTTTTTCTCCGGTTTTACTCCATTCCGGGCATCCCTTTGCCACCCCTTCGTACTCCGGCAGCGGCAGAAGCTTATATTCCCCGGATTCCAGTAAGGTTTCCACTACCTGTTCGTTCTCTTCCGGAGAATAGGTGCAGGTGGAATATAAAAGGCAGCCGCCCGGTTTCAGCATTTTGACAGCCTGGCTAAGTATATTTTTCTGAATTATGCTGTATTTCTCCACTTCTTCCGGAGACCAGTTTTTTGCCATGGATGGTTCTTTTCGAAACATTCCCTCGCCGGAACAGGGTGCGTCTATCAGAATCTTGTCGAAATATTCCGAAAAACAAACGGCCAGCTTTTCCGGCTCCGCACAGGTGATTACCACATTTTTTGCACCGGACAGCTCCACATTTTTCAGAAGAGCCCGACAGCGGGAAATACTGATGTCATTGGCTACCAGTACACCCTCTCCGTTCATTTTGCCTGCAAGAGCCGTCGTTTTCCCTCCCGGTGCGGCACAAAGGTCAAGCACTTTTTCTCCCGGTTCTACCGGTAAAAAAGCGGCCGGTGCCATGGCAGAAGGCTCCTGCAGATAATAGGCCCCTCCATAATAGGCCGGATGCATGGACAGTCTTTCTTCTCCTTTATAATAAAAACCGTTTTCACACCAGGGTACCGGTGCAAAATCGGAGCCTTCTTCTTTTTTTCTGTCCCCATCGCAAATAAACCGGCGGAATACTTCCGCCGGTTTTGCTTTCAACTGATTGATTCTCAGTGTCTGTCCGTATTTTTCGGAAAAGCTCAAAAGATAATTATCATAATCATTGCCCAGTAGGTTTTTCATTTTTTCCTGAAATGCTTTCGGTAATTCCATGATTTTCTCCATTTTCTTTTCTCAGCCGTTTTGTCTTTTACTGAAGACTCTGCGCCCGGTATCCTTCCGAAATAATGTCAAGCTGCTTGGAAAAATGCTGCAGCTGCATCATATCATCCATCTGGTACACTTTATAAAACTCATCCTGAATTCTGGTTACTTCCCGTTTACTTGCCACTTTGTAGAGGTTCTGGATATTATTAAGAATGTCTTTCACAAGATTCTCTTTTTTCCTGTGAGAATTCTGCGCATCCATAATCTCATCCCGGACATCCGACATGGCCTTGTCAATCTCAATAATGGCCTCGGAAGCATGCATCAGCTTTTGCTGTATGTAATCCGGAATATTTTCTTTATATTTGTACTGCAGTGAATGCTCAATGGTGGCCCAGAAATTCATGGCCATGGTGCGAATCTGAATCTCCGCATTGATTTCACGGCATCCTTCGATTGTATTCACCGGATAGACAATAATCATATGATAACTGCGATATCCGCTGGCTTTCATATGATTGATATAATCTTTCTCCTGTTTCACCTTCATGTCTGTACGCTGTTTTATGATATTAACCACACGGTCGATATCCTCCACAAACTGACAGGTGATTCTGATTCCCGCAATATCCTCAATCTTCTCTTCGATGTCATTCATGGAAACATCTTTACGGCACATCTTCTCCAATATGCTCTCTATACTTTTTACTCTGCCATCAACGAATTCAATCGGGGAATACAGCCCTCTGTTTCTGTGTTCCGTAATAATATGATTGAACTTCACCAGAAGCTCGTCCACGGCAAGTTGATAAGGATCCAGCAGTTCCCGCCAAAGTTGTATTTCCACACAATCACCCCCAAATTCAATTACGCCTTCAGGTATGGCTTTTCCGCTTTTATAGCTTTAGTATACCATACTCTGACTGAAAATACACTTTTTTCTTCGCATTTTCCCTGTATAATTGTTTCCATTATACTAAACTGCGACACCCGGATCTTCCATGAGGTTTTCTCCCATGGCAGCAGAAACCGCCAGCTGGTCGCACCGCTCATTTTCTTCATGACCGGCATGACCTTTTACCCAGTGAAATTCGACTTCGTGGGGCTCCATGGCTTTTAGCAGCCGCTTCCACAAATCGACGTTTTTCACCGGCTGATTTTTTCCTCTGGTCCAGTTTTTTTTCTGCCAGCTTTCTATCCAGTGCTCCTTAAATGCTTTGACCAGATACTGGGAGTCGGAATAAAGCTCCACCTGGCAGGGACGAATCAACGCCTCCAGCCCGATAATGGCCGCCATCAGCTCCATTCGGTTATTGGTTGTTTTTTTGTATCCACCGCTGTATTCTCTCCGGTGACAATTTCCTTTTGCATCGGTATAAAGCAATACGGTTCCATACCCACCCGGACCGTCGGGATTGCCTTTGGCCGCTCCGTCTGTATATATGATTACTTTCATGTTTCCTCCTGTATGCTGACGCCACGTCAAATTCGGCTGTCCCAAAATGCAGACTCCGGTCCGCAGTCTGTGACAGCCGGTTTTTTCTCTTTTCTACGACAAAACCACGCCGGTTTTTTGTATTTTTCTCTGATTATATAATAATGCAAATCAGGCCTCCACTGCTTTCGTTTACGATTTTTTCCATGGCACTCTGCAGTTTTTCCTGACTGTCTTCGTTGATTTTTGTTACTTTTCCTGATATTCCGTCATCCACCAGCTGTTCCAGTGTTTTCCCGAATATATTGACATTCCATATTTCTTTCGGGTCTTCTCCCGCCTGCTCTCTGATATAGGTTATGAGGTCTTCTGCCTGCATCTGTGTACCGACAATCGGTGCAACTTCTGTAGACAGATTAGCACGGATTAGATGAATCGATGGTGCTTCGGCTCTGATTTTTACCCCGAATTTACTTCCATGTTTGACTACCTCCGGCTCTGAAAGTACAATTTCTGAGGGTACCGGCTTCATCACTCCATATCCCCGTTCTCTGGCATCCTTCAGAGCCTGCGAGACCTCCTGAAATTCTTTTTTCCGCCCCGCCAGTTCTTTGAGCGTCCGAATCAGATGATATTCACTCCGAATCGGTATCCCGGTTAAATCAGAGAGTATCTCATAATAATAGGAATCTCTGATTTGAATTTTGACATCGACTTCTCCGGTATCCATATGTATCTTTTCGATTTTACCTGATTCGATATATTCGTTGTCCGGAATGGATTTCTGATAAATATCTTTCATTTTCACCCGGTCTGCCATGAACCCGCGAACCAGGTCCAGGATGGATTTTTTCATCCAGTGGTCGTCTTTTAAGGTTTCTACCCATTTTGGAAGATAAAATCCCACCGAAGATAACGGGAATTCCAATAATACATTTTTTAATATTTCCAGGATATCCTCCTGTCTTAACTGATCGCAGTTTACCGGAATGACGGAGGTATGGTACTCTTTGCTGAGTGCCTGCGCAAGATTTCTGGTAGTTCTTGAATAAGGGCGGTCACTGTTTAAGAGCATCAGAAATGGTTTCCCGATTTGTGTCAACTCATCTACGGTTTTCTTTTCTGCTTCCACATAGGCATCTCTCGGTATTTCCCCAAAGCTTCCGTCTGTGGTTACGATGATTCCTATGGTGGAATGGTCTCTGATGACTTTTCGGGTTCCGTATTCCGCGGCTTTTGTAAATGGAACCTCGTATTCAAACCACGGGGTTTTCACCAGACGCTCCTGTCCGTTCTCCAGATGCCCGCCGGCTCCCTTTACCATAAAGCCTACGCAGTCAATCAGCCGGATTTTTATTTTCATATCTTCCATTGGAAGCTCTACTGCCTCTTTGGGTATGAATTTGGGTTCTGTCGTCATTATGGTTTTTCCGGTCCCGCTTTGCGGAAGTTCATCAAAAGTTCTTTTTCTCTCGTTTTCGTCAAGGATTTCCGGGAGCACCATCATTTCCATAAATCGCTTGATAAATGTGGATTTTCCGCTTCTCACCGGTCCGACCACGCCCAGATAGATTTCTCCTCCGGTTCGGATGGATATGTCCTGATATATGTTTTGTTTTTCCATGAAAATCCCTCCCCAATACTAATGCAGTATATGCGGGAGGGAGAATATTTAGACCTCTGACCGTTCTCAATCTGCGAAAAAAGCGGTGACAATCTGACATAAGGCTTCATAATCGGAAATCGCCATGGTTTCTCTGGCAGAATGCATGGCCCACATCGGAATTCCCACATCACAGCCTGTCATTGGCAGATGGGAACCAATCATCGGCCCTAGTGTTGAACCTCCCCGAATCGTATTCCGGTCATTGATTGTCTGCAGTGGCACATCATATTTTTCCGACAATGCTTTTAAAATTGCCTGCATCCGGCAATCAGAAGCATATTTACAGGTTCCGCTGGCTTTGATTGCCGCACCCTGTCCCACGTAGGCCCTGGTCGTAATATCGCAGCGGTCTGTATAATTCGGATGGGCACCGTGGGCTCCATCTACTGACAGATAAAAGCTTTGTGCCATAGAAGCCCGAAACACCTCATCGGGACACCCCATTGCACCGAAAATCCCTTTCAGTACATTGGTCAATAGTTCGGAATCGGCACCGGATTTGCTGACACTTCCCACCTCTTCGTGATTGAACAGACCAATCAGATTGATACCATTGCTTCTTTCTCCCTCTGTAATTGCTTCAAGCAATGCGGCCACTGAAGCCAGATTATCCAGCCTTGGACTGGAAATCAGTTCATTTTCCAATCCGAGAAGCATTGGGGCATCATAATTATAAAGATTCAAATCCCAGCTTAATATTTCAGACTCATCCACTTCCAGCTCTTTTGCCAGAAATTCTGTAAAGGAGTTTTCCGTCCACTGGCCACCGACCAGCCCGACGACCGGTATGAGTTCTCTCTGGCGGTCTATCTCCCAGCCACTGTTGGCATTTCTCTGCATATGAATGGCAATACCAGGTATAATGGCCACCGGTCTTCCGCTTTCATATTGTCTTTCTTCCGGAGTAAATGCATTTTCTCCCCGAAGCATGACCGTACCTGCCATCCCCAGCGGTCTGTCAAACCAGGTATGGTCCATCATACCTCCATAAACCTCCACATTAAGCTGAGCACAGCCCATACTTTTTATTTCCGGCCTGCCTTTAATTTTAAAACAGGGCTGATCCACATGAGCAAACGCCATACGAACCGACTGAATAAAGTTTCTCTTTGCCCCCATGGTGAACGCAAACAGTACATCTTTAAATGGGGTGATATAATATTTTCCTTTTAACTGCGGACCGAAAAGTTTATCATAACAAAGTTCTTCAAAGCCTTCATTTTGCAGGTATTGTTTTGCAAAAGAAATTACCTGAACCGGCGCAGTTCCTTTTTTTAAGCATTCTGTCAATGTATTCATAAATCTGTATCCTTTTCAAATATATTTTCCTGTGCTACAATATAATCCAGACATTGGATATTATTATATTTTAGTACAGAACTACTATTATTGCAATCAATCAGGAGGAAGAATATGCTTTCCTTACAGATAACTGATATTAAACATTTTATGAATTGCCTTCTGTCCGGCGAGACCTTCGACCGGTTTTATCTTGTGGAGGCTTCTGTCCGAATGGGAATCTCTTATCACCTGGACGGCCATCTGAACAAAGACTTTTATTCCACCGATATGGAAATTCACAGAGATTATTGCTTCTGGAAGGAAGCAAAGCCTTTTTTATTTCAAATTATCAAGGGCAAACAGCTTCCTCTCGGCTGCCGTATTGTCCTTGCCCTTCCAGACTCTTCCAAGGCTTTTCTTTTAAAAGAAAGTAATAGTCCTTTTTCTCCGGAAGACATTGAAGGGATTTATCTGAATATTCTTTTTGAGCCTGGGAATTTGCGTCTTACCAGCGGAATATCCTACCGTACTTTTTCTCTGGATAAATCCCTGGAGCATTCCGTAACCGACCATCTTACTTCATTTCTAAAAGAACAGGGAATCTGCTGATGCAGATTCCCTGAAGTGTTATTATTTATTTTTTTGTTGCAGTAAACGGATTGCTTTTTTCAACTGGGTATCTTTTTCAGGATTCTTCTGAGCAGCCTTCCATTCTGTTTCACTGATTTCCATCTTTATATCCGGTTCTATTCCCACCTTGTGGATATCATTTCCTTTCGGTGTATAGTATTTGGCCACAGTCAGCTTCATTGCGCTTCCATCCACAAACGGAACAATACTTTGTACTATTCCTTTTCCAAAGGTTTGGGTTCCAAGTACTTCGGCAAGTCCGTAATCTTTCAGACATCCGGTCATAATTTCAGATGCACTGGCGGTATCTTCATTGACAAGAATAACAATCGGCACATCAAGAACCTTGTCCGAATTGCTGTTATATTCTATTTTGCCGCCATTCTTGTCTTCCGTATATACAATCAGGTCGCCTTCCGGAATAATTCTGGACACCATATTCACGCAGGAATCTACCAATCCTCCTCCGTTGTCCCGAAGATCCAGAACCAGACCGGTCATTCCTTCTTTTTCCAGTTTGTCTACGGCTTCTATAAACTGTTCATCCGTGTTTTCAATGAATTGAGAAACGGAAATATATCCGATTGTTCCTTCTTTCATTTCACTTTCTACGGACTGAATCACGATATTGGCTTTATCAACCAGAAACTCCAGTTCTTTTTCTTCACGAGAAATCGATATCTTCACTTTCTCGTCTTTGGAATGTTTAATACGGTGAACAACTTCATTGAGCCGCAGGCCCTCAACCTTCTCATTGTCTACGGCCGTTATAACATCTCCGCTTTCTATCCCTGCTTTATAAGCCGGCTGGTCTTTCATCACCTGTTCGATGACTACCTCTCCTGTCAGCGAATCCTGCATAACGGTAATACCGATTCCTTTGTATTCTCCGGAATCTTCCTCCGTCAGAGACTGATAGTCCTCTTTCGTATAATAACAGGAATATGGGTCACCAAGTCCGGACATAAAGCCGTTAAGCAGTCCGCTTTCCAGATTCTCCTGCTCATAATCATCCAGATAATATGCATCAATATACTCCTGTAACATATTAAGCTTTTTGATTACGGAAACATAATTCAGAGAACCTCCGCTCAATACTCCCGAATAAGCGAATAATAGCCCACCTGAAAAACCAACTGCCAGAACAAGAAGCGTCAGTATCAGCTTTTTTATCCGCCCTGGTTTCTTTTTTTTCTTTGTTTCTTCTTTCTCTTCAACTTTTACTTCTGTGATTTCATTTTCATTCATTTTAGTATTCTATACTTTCCATATATTTCATATATTTGACAACCATCAATGCAATTTTAAATGTGATGGCATCCTCGAATACTCTAAGGTCCAGATTGGTACTCTTTTGAAGCTTATCCAGACGATAAACAAGAGTATTTCTATGAATATAGAGTTGTCTGGATGTCTCAGAAACATTCAGGCTGTTCTCAAAAAATTTATTAATCGTTGTCAGAGTTTCTTCATCAAATTCATCCGGTGAGCGTCCTTCAAAAATCTCCTTGATGAACATTTTACACAGCGGAAGCGGAAGCTGATAAATCAGTCGGCCGATTCCCAGGCGATTATAGGCCACCACATTATTCTCCGGATAGAAAATCTTTCCGACATCCATGGCCATCTTTGCTTCCTTATAGGAACGGGATACTTCTTTAATCTCACTGACAATCGTACCATATGCTACCCGTACCTTTGTCATGGCTTCCGTTCTTAACATGTCCACAATGGCTTCTGCCGTCTTGTTCAGTTCCGGATATCCTTCTCCGTTCTTTACTTCTTTCACCAGGATGATATTTTTTTCATCAACCGCGGTAATAAAATCTCTTGTTTTGGTCGAGAAAATATTACGTACTGTCTCAAATACATTATTATCCTTATCATTCTGTGTTTCAATAATGAAAACAGAGCGTCGAACATCTACATCAATGTGAAGCTTCTTTGCCCGATTATAAATGTCAACAAGCAGCAGATTGTCGAGCAACAGGTTCTTAATGAAATTGTCTTTATCAAATCTCTCCTTATATGCCACAAGAAGATTCTGAATCTGAAAGGCGGCCATTTTTCCAATCATATATACATCGTCAGTCTCGCCCTTCACTAATATAATGTATTCCAGTTGATTCTCATCAAATACTTTAAAGAACTGATACCCCTGCAGCATCTGACTCTCTGCCAGTGATTCCGCAAACACAAGAACTGCTTCTTTATATTCTTCCACTGCATCCAGTGTGGAAGCCAGTGGTTTTCCTTCGGTATCCATCACGCAAAGGTCTATTCTCGTAATCGCTTTAATGCCATCGATAGTATCCTGCAAAATCTGATTTGAAATCATAATATCACTCCTGTTCTCTCTCCTCTTCGTCTCACTCCCGATTCGTTTGTGACTTATTTGTTATTCTAATACAAAAAAGCTAAAAAAAAAAGAGGAAATATATAAAAAAGTGCTATTGATTTCTTATTTTTTCTAAATAAAATCCGTTTTTCGTCAAATTGCCCATATACATTTTATTTCATAGATAAATGAACTGCCACAGAATATCTGAGACAACTTTTTACTGTGTCTTCGTTCTTCTGCGGCAGTATATTTCTTTAATCTTCTTTTTTCTCTTCCGGAACCTCTGGTTCCTGTATATCCTCTCTACTGATATCTTGCTGAAATTCTGAACCGGAATCGTCCATAACTTTCTTTTTAAAAATTGAACCGATGATAAAATCCTGTATTTTCCTGGTGCCTGTAAACCTGTGATACAAAGGCTCCAGATGCAAAGCACTTACCCATCCCGGTATGAAACCAATCATTTTATGCAAAAGTGTATGCATAGATTCGATACAAATACATAATCGGGTATTCATCATGGTAAAATAGTCCCGGACAAATAGGAGTTGTTGCTCCACCGGCAGACAAAATAATACTACATCGGGGATTAATGCGTTAATTTCATTGACAACCTTACCAAACTCCGCATCTGTTTCTCCTTCATACACAATTCCCTGGAAAGAAATGCCCGGATACTGTTCTTTCAGATAATCCTGAAATGCCTCCAAATATTCCGAAGTTTCCATCACCGCAAATATTTCCCGATATTCTCTGTTTAACCGGTGAAACAGCTTTTTGAAATACTCATCCGCAAACCTGCCGGGGTCATCGTCCTCCGACTGACTGTATGGTTGATGAGCGGTTGCCATTTCCGTATGCCTGTCTCCTGTCAGCACAATGTCAGATGCCTGTACCAGTTCCTCCGCCCAGGCATTATTCTGGCAAAATAGGGAACCACCGGCCGAAAGAAAAAATACTCGATGCAATCCTCTGTTTTTTATCAAATCCATGGAAAGAATCGCTGCTTTTTCCGGGCGCATTACTGACACATCTATGCCAAGGACATTAATTTTTTTGTAATTATGCTCTTTCATATCCTGGTCCTTTCTGTGCGTCCAGCCGGACTTATTCAGAATCTGTATCGAAGCTGTATGAACCGGATGAATCACCATTTTGTGTGCTGTCCGTCTGATCCTCGTCCTCTTCGTCTTCCTGATCTTCTCCGGTATACTTCTGACCGGACTCTCCTCCGACAGTCGTGCTGTCTGTGCCAATATATACCTGAATATCTCCACCGGTATCAATATCTCCGGTCTGAATGTCCGCATTCGGGAAATACTTCAGCAGGTCTTGTCCCAGTCCTTCCTGGCTGACAATAATTCTTGTCTGAGAAATCGGACCTTCGTCCTGATAAGAATCAATCAGGCTGATACTGTATCCCTGTTCTTCCAGGAAATCTTCCCATTCTCCGGCAAGCCCGGACACATAAGCCGCATTATAGAGCTCTATGGAATATCCTCTCGAGCTGGCCGCCGTATCGGAATCATCATCTTCTGACATAACAGAATCTCCATCATCACTGGTCTTGTTATATTCCTCTCCCTGTTTTATCAGGGTTGCAATCTGCAGTTTTGCCTTCTGGGTATCAATAGTAAATACTCCATTTGTCTCTGCTCCCTGCAGGATTCGTACTGTGATTCCGTCTTCATTTATGTTCTCCCATATTTTTTTCTCTTCCGTATAGTCTCTGCCTTCGCTGGCATCGGAAGATTTCTCAATCTTTTCAATGAACTCTTCGCCTTTTCCCTGTTCAACCAGTTTATTCAGCCATGTTTCGAGATAAGCAGCACTCCTTTCCAATCGGGCAGACTCCTGTTTATCCGAGCCATCATGATAGCTCATGATAATCATGGCATCCTCACCATCCAAAGAGTGTTCTCCTTTTTCCATACTGTGAAGAACTTTATCGGAATCCCTGTAGGAAAGGTCAGAATCCAACTGATAAGTTACATCACCGACAATATTAAGAAGACTGACAAATTTTTTCTGTGTCAGCACATTATATTGGTCAATGGTTAATCCGGTCATATTCTCATAAATCCGGGTTAACATCTGATATTTTTCTTCACCAAACACTCTTGATACATCATCCGTATCTATTGTACTGCCTACTTCCGGAATCTTTTCCTGAATATCCTTTAACAAATCTCCTCCCACCGTCACCTGGACATGGAGTGGAATCAGAATAAAATCTGTCGCACCGGACTTTGTATTTATCATACTCAGAATAGAATAATCATCTGTCCCATTTTCATTCTCTACAAACAATACACTGCATTTTATGTTTTTATTATTTACCTCTGTTTCACTTTCCGTCTCTGTCCCAGCGGGATTTTCCGCTTCGATTTCCTGTTTTGCCAAATCTCTTAAATCATACAGACTTCCTGTCAGATAGTATGTGACTCCTTCAAAGGAACCAACCGCAATCAAAACCATCAGAACAAGCACTACGACTATCTTTAACAGAAAAGAGAAGAAGCGTTTTATCAAACTCGGCTTTTTCATCATAGCCCTCCTATACCAATTTTATCTGTTTAGTATATCAAAGTTCTCTTTTATTTGCAAGTTTTTACAGTAATTCCGTCTCTCAGGCCCTTATTCTCAGACCTATAATTCTCTAAACAAGGACAAAAGCACTAAAATAACTGGAAAAAGTAATACAAACCTTATATAATCATCTATAAATCTGTACAGATAATTATATAGTTTTTGTATGGATACCCATCGTAGAACAACAGTATTTCAGATGTTCTCTGAATAATTCCATGATAGAAAGAAGGATACAAAAATGAAAACCGCCATAATCACAGGTGCTTCCAGAGGCATAGGCTATGCCATTGCCAGACTTTACGCAAAAAAGGGCTGGAATCTTATCATAAACAGCGGTCACAATGAGCAGGCGCTTTTTGACACTGCCAGGGAGCTCTCCTCACTGACACAGATTGAAGCCTGCTTTGGTAACGCAGGAGACGAAGCAACAGCATTCCGTTTAGCCCAGATTGCCCAAAATCGTTTTGGGCAAATTGATTTGCTCATTAATAATGCCGGTATCTCTCACATTGGTCTGTTATCAGAAATGACCTCTGCGCAGTGGCATACCCTCATGCAGACGAATCTGGATTCCGTTTTTTATACCT
The DNA here is from genome assembly GCA_022769785.1 of Eubacterium sp. GTDB lineage: Bacteria > Bacillota > Clostridia > Lachnospirales > Lachnospiraceae > Anaerobutyricum. Next base: position 23,086 of record JALEIY010000129.1, on the reverse strand, counting down.
GTCGTGCCGTCATCCCTTCCATGGTGCATCGCCATCAGGGGAAAATATTAAATATCTCTTCCGTATGGGGCGAAGTCGGAGCCTCCTGCGAGGCAGCGTATTCCGCTTCAAAAGGTGCGGTTAATGCCCTGACAAAAGCACTTGCCAAAGAGCTTGCCCCCTCTGATATTTCAGTAAATGCCGTAAGCTTCGGCGTAATTGATACAGAAATGAACCGGTGCTTCACAGAAGAAGAACGCCGGACACTTATGGAGGAAATCCCTTTTGGACGCTTTGCATCACCGGAAGAAGCTGCCGAATTCTGTTATCAGGTTACAGAGTCTCCTTCTTACCTTACAGGGCAGATTCTGCGTTTTGATGGTGGATGGATATAAGAACTCACAAAGGAAACAACCGCAGCCCGGCAAAACACAATACATGCTTTCATACAGCCTGTTTGGCAAGCAGGGCTGCCGGAATTCCAATGTGCATTTTATTTTGTCTGATAACCATCCGGGTTCAGGGACTGCCAGTGATAGGAATCTATACACATCTGCTCAATACCCCGGATTGCATTCCATCCAAGCTCTCTTTCTGCTTTTGACGGGTCGGAATAGCATACGGCAATATCCCCAGGCCGTCTGTCTTTTATCTCATACGGAATCTCTTTGCCGCAGGCCTTCCCATATGCTTTTACCACATCCAATACACTGTATCCACATCCGGTTCCCAGATTATATACTTCCACACCCTTCTTCATATGTGCAAGTGCACTGACATGACCGGCTGCCAAATCTGTCACATGAATATAATCCCTGACTCCGGTACCGTCCGGTGTATCATAATCATCTCCAAAAACCCCCAGCTTTTCCAGCTTTCCTACTGCAACTCTCGCAATATACGGCACAAGGTTATTCGGAATTCCTTTCGGATCCTCCCCAATCAACCCTGAACTATGCGCCCCAATCGGATTAAAATAGCGAAGCAGTGTCACATTCCATTCCTGGTCACTCACCCATAAATCTGTAAGAATCTGCTCAATCATACTTTTTGTCTGTCCGTATGGATTGGTTATCACACCCTTCGGGCAATCCTCCGTAATCGGTACAAAGGCAGGATCCCCATATACAGTGGCCGAAGAACTGAATACTATTTTCTTACAGTCTGCCTTTCTCATGGCATCACAAAGAAGAAGTGTTCCGGTTATATTATTATGATAATATTCCAAAGGCTTTTCAACAGATTCACCAACTGCCTTATATCCGGCAAAATGAATGACCGCATCCGGTTTCTCTGCTGTAAATACCCGGTCCAGAAAAGGAGCATCGAGCAAATCTCCCTCATAAAATGTCAGCGTTTTCCCTGTTATTTTTTCTACCCGTTTTAATGCTTCCTCACTGGAATTAGAGAGATTATCCACGACAACCACTTCATAATCCGCCTCCAGCAGTTCAACACAGGTATGACTTCCGATATATCCGGCTCCGCCGGTAACCAGTATTTTCATCATAATCTCCTTTTACAAATATTTTATGTACCAGACTTCCTGAAACAATCAACAACTTTTATTTTACTGCCTCAATAATAAGTTCTACGCATTTATCAATACCAAGTGAGCCTCTGTTAAGAGCCAGATCATAATTTTGGGCACGCCCCCATTCCTGACCGGTAAAATAATTATAATTGATTCCTCTTTTCACATCCATGTCATGAACATGATTCTTCTGTTTCAGGCCAACTTCTCCGTATATTTCCCGAATACGTTTCTCTTTCGTTGCTTCATCCGCATAAAGAAATACCTTAAGGCAATCATCCCGGTCCTTCAAAATATAATCTGCACAGTTTCCTACAATCACGCAGGCACTGTTTTGAGCAAATTCCTGAATTACTTTTTTCTTTGCTTCCCATAAAATCATCAGCGGAGAAACGGTTTCCTCACCCAGACCAACAAAAGAATAAGCAAAGCGGTCTGCCGATGGTGCATATTCCGCATACTGCTCCACATATTTTTCTTTCAGTCCCGATTCTTCTACCATTTTACGAATAAGGTCTCTGTCGTAAAATTCTATTCCAAGTTTCTCCGCCACTTTTTTTCCAATCGTTCTTCCGCCACTTCCGAACTCTCTGCTTATTGTAATGATATTTTTTTTCATGATATCTGCCTCCACAATATCTATATATTCGAAATTATCAGTACTTCCTGCCTGTTTATTTTACTACACCCATAATACTTTCTGCAACAGAATTTTCCACTTATTTACATACGTCACCCCGGTCAACAACAATCTGTGCTCCAACAGATGCCACTCTTTTTTCCAGACATCGAATACATTTTGCTGCCTCTTCTCCCATACAGATTTTGTTATCATAGAGAGCATAGTTTTTCCTGTATTTTTCCGGTGATAAATTGGGCATTATGACATTTGCTCCCGCCAATAACCCCTTTTCTCTGCCGTATGGGTCTATAGTCCCCAATGCCGTTGTCGCCGGCAGCAATACTTTGGGAAGTAAAATACGAATCACAGATAATAAAAACAGGGTCATGGAGACCGCCCCGGCCGGTTCCTCTTTATACCTTGTCTTATGGTGTGGAATAAAAGGCCCTATGCCAACCATATCCGGCTTAAAGTGACTGAGAAAATACAGTTCCTTTGCAAGATGGAACTTATTTTGTCCCGGTGAACCTACCATAAATCCGGCTCCGACCTGATAGCCCAGTGCCCTGAGATTCTGAAGGCATTGCATCCGGTTTGAAAAGCTCATCCCTTCCGGATGGAGACTTTCGTAATGAGATTTATCGGCAGTCTCATGCCGAAGCAGATATCGGTCCGCTCCTGCTTTTTTTAATGCCCGATAGGTTTCCTTTGGCAGTTCTCCCACAGAAAGGGTAATGGCACAATCCGGCCATGCCTCATGAACAGAACGAACCAGAGAAACCATTCTGTCTTCTGTAAACCATGGGTCTTCCCCGCCCTGAAAGACAAAGGTGCGAAACCCTAAGTCATATCCATTCTGACAGCATTCCATAATCTGCTCTTTTGTCAGGCGATAGCGCTGAAGAGATTTGTTATCTCTTCGGATACCACAATAATAACAGTTATTTTTACAATAATTTGTGAACTCAATCAAGCCTCTGATATATACCTTATCACCATAATATTGCCTTCTGATACGAAGTGCCTCTTCCTGAAGCCTTTTCACTGCTTCCGGATTCCCTGCCTGTTCCACAAGAAGCTCATATTCCATGAGGCTCATATCCGGATGATTTATAAATTGTTCTATAATATTCATTGCTTTCCTCATTTCAGAAACTTTCTGAATTTTTCTGTTCCCTATATAAAAAGGACAGTTCTGTCAAATCCGGAATCTGTCTGCGGTAAATTCTTCCGGAAAAAGCTTCATGAGGAAGAGAGATAAACTGACATTCCGGTGGGCAAATCGGCCGGTACATGGGGTCTGCTATGACGACTGCCGCCTGCATTAATTCTTCTTTCATCTCTTCTTCACCGGATTTTACAACACATTTTTCATCCAGAAGTTCTCCGTCTGTTTCCAACGGGCAAATCACCTTAATTTCCCTTTTTTCACGGATGTTCATAGTTTCCGCCAATGACCTCGAAATCACCGTTTCTCCTATAAAATATACCTTTCTATTCTCATCCTCTCTTTTTCCCGGGTTTATTTCTTCCGAGGAAAAATACGACACCCGGTCTTTTCCATCGGCAGCACTTTTGTTTAAATCATCAAGGACTTTTTTCCCAAAGTCCCCGGAAGGCAAACCGACCACATATGGAATTCCAAAACGCTGCTTTAAAACCCGTGCCGCAGCAAGACCGGAAGCGGACAGCACCAGATTCACACAGACATTTCCTGCATCGGACAGTTCTTCTGTGCTGCTTCCCATTGCAAAACAACTCACGATTTCCCATCCGTTTTGCCACAAATATTGTTTTACCGATTCCATCGTTTTATTTACCGAAAAATCCAGAGGGGTTACCCCCAGCAGATTCACCCGTTTTTTTTCCGGAATGCACCGGCTGGCATCCTTTACCATATGTTTCGCCACAACAGCAAGTGCTTCTTCCACCCCTTTTACATAGGAACGCATTCCGGTTGTTCCAAAATAAAATACCGGAATCCCGGTTTCCTGTTCAATTATTTTACTGATTGCCTCAAAATCCGTTCCTATCATCAGCGGCACCGGTGTACGCACAAGTGCAATAAAACGCGGAGCAAATTGTTTCACCGCACGGACTATATCCCGAATCAGTTTTTCATCATCTCCCATGATGGCATCCATCTCCGATAATCCGGAAATAAACACCAGACTGTCCTGTTCATACCATCTTGGCTCATCGTGTGTATTATAGGTTGAATTACATCCGGAAGGGTCGTGAATCACTACCATTCCCCCCAACTCATAAAGAGCCGAACACACACCGGATACATCTGCCGTGTATGTGGAAATTCTTACGGATACCTGCTTCATATACAGCTCTCACACCCCAATCCCTTTCGTACTATCAAATCTTTTGTATCTTTTTCCTCAAAAAAGGCCTCACACATCCGCTCCGCCAGACGACAAATCGCGGAATATCCAAATAGACCTCCCCCCTCCACCATATTTACAAAATAAGGTGTCTGGCTGAAATAGGCTGCTTTTTGTCCTATTGCAAGAATCTTTTCTTGGGATTTCCGTGGAAATATCCTCATTCCGGGATGAATTGTCGCGCACACCTCCAAATCCGGATAATGTTCACGCAGCCAGTGATAATCGCCTTCTTCTTCCGGAGAAAAACCGTCCGTGTATATTCGAAACACCCGAAAGCCATGGGAAAGAAGAAGTCTGGTCAGTCCTAAAATTCTCGGAACTGCCGATGCATCAATTGATATCCTGGTATCCCCTATCTGTTCTTTTGCTTTTTCCAAAGACATCTCACATTTCTTTTTTAATTGGGCTGTTTCCGGGGGATTCGTTCCAAGAATATCCGCTAACCGGAAAAACTGAGCGTCCAACTCTTCATAAGAAAAAGACTGAGGCATATAAAGATGTTCCATTTCCAGTCGCTTCGATAAAATATCTCCCCCCTTTTTAGCTGAAGGATAACTGGTAATATTCAAAAAGCTTTCTGCCATGGAAAGATATTCTTCAAAGTCATTACAGGATGTAATATCTTTTACTTCATATCCGGATTCTTTTATAAAAGCAAGGATATCACTATCCGGGTCGGTCGGGAGGTCATTCCCAATGATATTAATCTGCCTACGATTTTTCTTTCTTTTCACAAGAGGAGCATATAGACGTATCCGAAGTTTTTCATCCGGTGTCATTCCTCCTTTTTGCATAATCGGATCCATATAACAATCCACAAAGCACTGACCTGGGAATCTTTCCCTGAGAGTACTGTATATATACCCCAAATCGCACCCCATAAAATGATGGATACATACTGTAAACAGAAGAACTACCGATGGCTTTCTCTCTAATTTCAGAAGAATCTCTGTCACTCCTTCTATGACCAGTTCTTCCATATCCCCATTAATCAGATTCTCTTCCTGTATCACAATGGAAGAAAAACGATCCACCGCATTCATTTCCGCTGCCGTAAGGATAACTCCTCTGTTGCAGTTTGCTGCACACACATAAATCTGATGGGAATCCGGTATCAGCATACCTGTGTGCACAATATTCCAGGTGCCGTGAGCGGGACTGTTATATTCCAGACCCGGAAGAAAAGGTGCAGGCCACGCTGCATCTCCCATCCGTATTCTTTCATTTTCACACTGTACCGGAGAACTTCCATGAAGCAGCTCAAGCATGGTCGTCACCTCCGATATCCCGGCTGCATACAGAAAGAATCTTTTCTGCAAGACTGCGGTATTCCATCGCCATTTCACTGTCCGGCCACGCTTCCATAACCGTCATTTTACGTTCTTCCGCGTCCGTAACCAGTGTACTGTAAGAAAGTCGGGAAATAACTTCACTGTGAATATCTTCTGCCAGTTCCTGTACCTTCTCTTCTTCCCGTTTTACATTTTTACGGTTTAATATCAGCCCTCCCAGCTTTGCGTATCCCCGGCCGCTAAAATTATTTACCGCTGTGGCAATATTTGCCGCCGCATAAATGGCCATATTTTCTCCGGAAGTCAACACAAATACGCTGTCGGCATATCCTCCTCTCATTGGCATGGAAAATCCTCCACAAACCACATCCCCTAAAACATCATAGATTATGACATCCGGACGATAAACATCATATGCGCCTTTTTCCTTTAATTTCTCCAGAGCCGCAATGATTCCCCGCCCGGCACAGCCCATTCCCGGAGCCGGTCCGCCCGCCTCAACACAAAGCACCCCGGCAAACCCTTCCGTAACCATATCCTCAAGGGTAAAATCATTTCGTCTGGTTCGAACTAAATCAAGCACCGTGCTGATTGGATTTCCATGACGAAGGAGTACAGTGGAATCGGCTTTGGGATCGCATCCAATCTGCATTACCTTAAGCCCCTGCTGTGCCATGGCTGCCGCCACATTGGAAACCGTAGTGGATTTTCCGATTCCTCCTTTTCCGTACACTGCAATTTTTATCATGTTCCGCCTCCTGTCATTTTTAAACCTTTGCGTAAGTTGCCCTTGATGTCACTCCCCTGAGACGGCCAATTCGACCGGAAAGTGTACTGATGACATTTTGTGGAGCGTCCATCACCAGGCTGATAATGCTGATACCTTTTTCCCGATAGGGAATACCCATTCTTCCTACCACATATTCCGAATATTCATGAATCATATCATTTAACTGCGCCGTCTGCTCCTTATCCTCCACAATAATGGATAGAACGGCAATTCTTGTCTCCATAGCAGTTCCTCCCCGAATCTCAACACATATTTTTGTTATGATAAGATTCGTTTTTTCAGTCGTAAATCTGTAAATCCACCGGTTCTCAGCAGATTCTCGGCAAAAGTTCTCCTCTCGGTTGCGGAAGCAGAGTCTGGGCTCCGATTTCGGTTACCATTGTCACTCTTCCTGCCATCTCTTCCGTAATTTCACCGATGACTGCCGCCTCAGCAGAATATTTGCCTGTACGGAGTGTCTTTATTATGTCATCCGCTTTTTCCTTCGGTGCCACAATCACCAGTCGTCCTTCACAGGCAAGATACAACGGTTCCAGACCAAGCATTCCACAAATTCCTTTTACATTGTCCTGCACCGGAATAGCCTCACTGTTTAGCCGGATGCCTACTCCGCTCTGTCCGGCAATCTCATAAAGTACGGTTCCCACACCGCCCCTTGTGGCATCACGAATCACATGAATATCCTTTGTCACACCAAGAAGTGCTTCCACCGTTCCCCAAAGAGGGGCACAATCACTGGTAACCTCTGCCTCTATTCCAAAATCTTCTCTTTCCATGAGAATAGTACATCCATGTCTTCCCACGTCTCCGCTGACGATAACTACATCTCCCGGTCTGGCATTTTTCCCGGAGGTTGACACTCCATCCTCAATACGGCCTATGCCTGTTGTCGTAATAAATACTCCGTCTACCTGCCCTTTTCCGGCAACCTTTGTATCTCCTGCCACAATTCTGACCCCGGCTTCTTTCGCAGTAATCTCCATGGACTGTGCAATCTTCTCCAGCTTATCCATCGGAAATCCTTCTTCAATTACAAAAGCACAGGTGAGATACAGAGGCTTTGCACCCATACAGGCCAAATCATTTACCGTTCCGCAAATACTGAGCTTGCCGATATTTCCTCCCGGAAACTCCGCTGGTGAAACAATAAAACCATCCGTAGTAAAGGCAAGTCTTCCCGCTTCCATCTGCAAAACAGCCGCATCATCTCCGGTCAGCTCCGGATTTTCAAAATGTTTCTTAAAAATATGTTCAATCAGCTCGGAGGTCTGCTGTCCTCCCGCTCCGTGTGCCAATGTTACTGTCTCAGTCATTGATTTCTCCTCCGTATTGATAATATGCTGAACAGGCTCCTTCTCCCGATACCATACAGGCTCCGACCGGATGAAGCGGTGTACAGGCTGTTCCAAAAACAGGACAATCCGTCGGTCGACATTTCCCCTGCAGCACCTCTCCGCAGCGGCAGACCGGGTTGCTCTTTGCTTCCGGCTTTGGAATCTGGTATTTTATTCTCGCGTCAAACATCGATGGATGATGACATATTCTGAGCCCTGAACCCTTTATGACTCCAAGTCCTCTCCACTCGCTGTCACAGGCTTCCATCCACTGTGCCACCAGCTTTGCAGCCGGTACGCTTCCTTCTTTTGTCACAACTCTTTTATATGCATTGACAAAAAAAGGTTCTCCTTTAGGATACCGGTCTAAAATCACCGCAAAAGCTTCCAGAAGATCTTCTGCCTCAAAGCCTGCCACAACACCGCTGATTCCCTTTTCAACCAGTTCTTCACAAAGAGCCGTGCCGGTAATCGCATTTACATGCCCCGGATAAAGGAATACATCTGCACTTCCTTTCAGTGCTTCATAAGCCTGTGGCATAGTTTTATTCGCCGTCAGCAATGAATAATTTTTCAGACCTTCTTTTTCTGCCATTTTCAATGAAATGCAGGCAGCCGGTGTTGTCGTCTCAAACCCTACCGATAAGAAGACAACTTCTTCATCCTGATGTTTCTTCGCATAATCTGCAGCATCGGTTGGGGAATAGACAATCTGTATTTTTGCCCCTTCTGCCCGGGCATCTGAAAGACTTTTCTCAGTTCCCGGCACACGAACCAAATCTCCAAAGGTACAAATCGTTATCTTTTTCTCTAATGCCAGCCATATAGCTTCATCAATATAATCCGCCGGGGTGACACAGACCGGACAGCCGGGTCCGGATATCAATTCTACCTGCTTTGGAAGCAATTTCCGGATTCCGAGGCGAAAAATCTCATGAGTATGAGTCCCGCAGACCTCCATAATGCGAACCGGAGGTCCTTCATAAGCCATGATACGGTTCTTTAACTCTTCCATATTTTTCTTCATGGTTTCTCCTCCAGCTCTTCTTCTGTTTCTTCCTCCTGTATTTTGGCGATTGCAATACCGGCATGAACCATTACATAGTCTCCCGGCTCCAGATTCTCAATCAGCTCTGTGGATATCTCTCTTTTCGCGCCGGAAGCATCCACAACAGCCATCCCGTCTTTCATCGTCACAATTCTTGCTGGTAAACCTACACACATTTATTTTCTCCCTCTTTCTTATATTTCTTTTGCAATTGATTCATGGCGGCCACTGCCTGACCAAGACAGATTCCTCCGTCATTCGGCGGAATCAGGTGGTGTATCAGAATATGAAAATTCTCTTCTTCCAGTCGGTTCACACATAATCGAAGCAGCAGTGTATTCTGAAACACTCCACCGCTTAATGCCGCTGTCGTAATCCTGGTCTCTTCTCTGATACGGATACAGCCCTGCACAATCATCTCAGCCAGAATACGGTGAAAAGCATAGCTTAATTCTTCGCTTGCCTTTCCCTGTTTTTTCTGCTCTGCAATCCACGAAAACAGCCCGGTAGTATTCAGAAAGAAGCTTCTTTGTTCTGCTTCTTCTTTTTCAGAAATCGTCAAAAGCATTTTTTCATCCCAGTCCTCCGGCATTCCCAAATTCCCTTCGCCACTGCGGAACACTTTTTTCTCAAAAGCCTGTGCCGCAAATTGCAGGGATATTGAAGCCTCTCCCTCAAAAGTGGAAAAACGGCAAATTCCAAGGAGCGCACTGACTGCATCAAAAAGCCGACCGGCACTGGTAGAAACGATACTGTTTATTCCTCTGTCCGCCATTTTACATAATACACTGGCCTCCTGTCTGGTACACAGTTCCCATTTCTCAGAAAGTTGAAGCGTTTCTTCTTCTCCATAAACTGCCTTCAGGAGAGAAACCGCCACTCTCCAGCCCTCTTTTGCCGCCAGATCTCCTCCCACCTGCACAAATGACTGCACGGAAGCTTCCCGGGAAAACCCATCATAATCCGACACCAGAAACTCACCGCCCCATATTGTTTGATCCGTACCATATCCGGTTCCGTCAAAGGAAACACCAATAACCGGACCAGGGTATTCGTTTTCCGCCATACAGGATAAAATATGCGCATAATGATGCTGAATCTTCATCATAGGAAGTCCCATACTTTCTGCCAGCGCAGAGGTATTATATGCCGGATGCAGGTCGCAGGCCACCACCTCCGGCTTTGCTTCAAGAAGCCCTGTCATCCGCTTCACCGATTCATCGAGTGCCTTAACCGTCCGGACATCACTCATGTCTCCGATATAAGGAGAGGGATAAAACAAACTGTTTTTGCCAACACAGAAGGTGTTTTTCAGTTCACCTCCCATGGCCAAAACTTCCCCTTTCCATTCTCTCTCCAACGCAAACGGAAGCGGTGCATATCCTCGGGAACGTCGAATCATATACGGCCTGTCTCTGAAAAAGTCCATCACTGTATCATCCGCCCGAAGGCGAATCAGGCGATTATGGGATAATATTACATCGCAAAGTCCGCCAAGTTCCGCTATTGCATCTTCGTCGTCCCGGCAAATCGGTGCTCCGGAATTATTGGCACTGGTCATAACCAGACAATCTGAAACTGACGTATCATCACAGTAATCAAATAAAAGATGATGAAGGGGCGCATAAGGAAGCATCACTCCAACCTTTGGGTTACCCGGTGCAACCAGAGAGGAAAGCCTTCCCCCCTCCTTTTTTTCCAGAAGCAGAATCGGTTTCTGGTACCCTTCCAGAAGCTCCTGCCTCACTTCGTCGCATTCACATTCCCTTCTCACGGTATCCATATCTTTCATCATTACCGCAAAAGGCTTTGCCGGGCGCCCTTTGCTTTTCCGCAGTCTTGCAACGGTCTTTTCATTAAGGGCATCACAGCAAAGATGAAAACCGCCAATTCCCTTGATGGCTGCAATCCCTCCATCCCGAAGAAGTTTTCGAACGTAACGGAGTGCTTCCGGCCCCCTGATATTTTTTCCAATCACATATACCTCAGGTCCGCATTCATTGCAGCAGACCGGCTGTGCATCAAATCGTCTCGTTTCTGCGTGGGTATATTCCCATTCACAGGAAGGACACATCGGAAACTCGGCCATACTGGTTCTTTCCCTGTCATAAGGCATGGCATCAAGAATCGTCAGTCTCGGCCCGCAGCAGGTACAATTAATAAAGGGATGCAGGTATCTCCGGTCATTCCGGTCATATAGTTCTTTTTTACACTGGGGGCAGATTCCAATGTCCGGAGAAACAAAAATATCTCCCCTCTTTTTTTCACTTTCTATAATAGAAAAATCCGTAAAATCCGTAAATCCCGTCTGCCTTTCCTCAATCGAAATCTTCATGATCACCGCTCTTTGCGGAGGTTCCTTCTGAATCTTCCTGCAAAAAACATCAATATCTTCTTTGGTTCCCTGTGCCCATATCTCCACAAAGGAGCCTTTATTGCAGACGCTCCCTTTAATGTGGGATGCCACTGCATGACGGCTTACGGTCGGACGGAATCCTACTCCCTGTACTATTCCAAATACACGGATTCGAACCGTTTTACTTTTTTTCATTCGCTCCTCTTTCCGGAAACTGCAAAATGCGGCAGTTTCACATACTGACCGGCAAATCCCGAAAGTCCTCTCTGAAACAGACTGTCGCCTATTACGACGTCATACTCCCGCTCTTTTACCAGTTCATTCCACTGCTCTTCTTCCTTTAAATGCACATCCTGTTCTCTTTTCCATTGTTTTTCCATCATAAACCATGAGGCTACATCCACCATGGTTCCCGGTATCTTTTCCAGTTTATCCCGAAGTGCATTGGCAAGAATCTGCTGATGGACAATCAATATCTTTTTCCCTTTCCACTGCGGCATACAGTCACAAATTTCTTTCCATTCCGATAAAATTTCCACCGGATAATCCGTTTCATAAGGGATGCCATATTTCTTTTCAAGATAACGTGCGGCCGCCAGACCGGCAGGAGCAATGACGATATTTTTCCCTTCGCAGGAAGCTGATTTTACTTCCGCAAGTCCTGCCCCCATACCATAACAGGTAATTTTATCCCAGCCTTTTTCGCGGTAATATGCCGTCAGCTTATCCATATCGCCGGAAAAATCCATCGGTGTTGCTCCAAGAATACCCAGACGTTTTTCCTCCCGGCTCTGTCCCTCTTTTTCTTCCCCGGTAAAAACTTCAAACAATACCTTCTGTGCTTTTTGCACTCCTGTGTCATAAAGCTCCATACCGTTGGTGTCAATGGCAACCGCAGGAAGACCGGTCTTTTTTTCAATCATCCTTGCCAGTGCCCGATAATCTGTTCCGATGACCGCCGGAACCGGCGTGCCAATCACTGCCACAAAATGTCCGTTTACCTTTTTACAGGCTTTGGAAATCTTTTCAACCAGCCTGTCATCTCTTCCCAGAATCGCATCCATATCCCGAAGCCCGGCACTGAAGATTGCACTTCGGCTGGTAAACCACCGTGGTTCATCAAAACCACAGATATTCCCCGCACATCCGCCGGCATCCAGGATAATCACAAGTCCTCCCAGTTCACAAAACACCGCTGCCGCACCGGACTGGTCCGGAGCAAAAGGTGCAATAAATTTTCTCAGTCCTTTCATCATTCATCCCCCTTTCCGGCAGCAGACCGTAAGACTTTTTCACATTCTGTGAAAAAATGTCTGACCCCCGCATATCCGAAAGGCTGTATATCATCACTCCACTCAAGGTGAACCGCATCCGGATGATAATAAGCCGCATCCTTTCCGATGGTAATATCTGCAGGACACTCCTGACAGTCATAATAAAGCATCGTCGGCTCCAGATTAGAATAAACCCTCGTATGCGGACTCAGTGCAGCGATTTTCTCCAGATAAATAAAATCTTCTTCACCGACAGAGGCAAAAATCTCCGAGACAGCAAACCCATAACGCAGAAGTGCCAGCGACAGCTCAAATGCATTGGCATTACATCCCTCACCGATGGCAAAAGTAACTGAAGGATATCGCTCCCGGAATGCTGCAATGGCATCTTCTGTCTCTTTATAATAAACACTGTCATCCATCTCATATCCGAGTGCTGCAGCAAAAAGAGCATACTGATTCCTGATTTTATCAATCTGATAAAGCCGCCGCAGCTCAATGGATGGAATCCCCAGCCGCTTTCTGATATCGGCAGCCGCATACCGTGCTTCCGGATGAAGCACAAGATTAAAGTTTGCCTCTGCCATATCCAGGTATTCCTCAAATGATGCACATCGGGATATTTCCCGGACAGTTTTAATTCCAATCTGTCTTAGCAACACATAAAGCTCACAATCCTCAATCAGTGGTGCAAAATATCCAAGCAGGTTCACAGAAGTGCTTTTTTTCTTTCTTGGGCGCAGCAATGAATAAATGGACTGCCGCACATGAACCATAGGCGGCTTCCTTCCCTCCCTTGTCAGGGCATACATATAGCATGGCAAAACCGGAATCCCGGCTTTTTCCTCCGCTTTTCGGCAGATTCTTTCCATATCCGTCCCGAGAAGCGCGTCCACGCAGGTTATACAAATCATCACCACCGATGGTTTCTCATCCAGAGAATCGTATATCTCCTCTACCGCCTGTGGAATCTTTTTTAAATGTCTCCCGGTAACAATATCCGTCTCATCCATGAGCAGGTAGAAAAAACGGTCACTGTATCCACCCAGCTCACTTAATATCGTAGTATTCCTTCCACAGCATCCCGGAGCTACCAACAGCATGACAGACCCCGGAATCGCCAGACCGGCTCTTTTTACCCCAAAGCCCTGAGCCCCCGGTGAATTGTAGGCAAGCGTAGCCGGAGAACTGTAAATCAGATGCTTTCCGGTAATCATCTCCTCCGGAATCCCTTCTTTTCCTTTCTTCACCAGTTCCTCTGCGGTCAGGGAAAATGCTTCTTTCCTGTTTATGCAGTCTGTCATTCTTTTTCCTCCTCCAATGTCAGCAATTCTTCTGCCAGAGACAAAAATGCACGGCTGACCTCCGAATCGGGATTCCCTTCTACGACAGTCATTCCCCTGTCTTCGTAACAGGTAATCTCATCACTTCGCGGTATCTCTCCTACAATGGGGAGTCCTGCACTGTGAGCAAACTGCTCGACCTTTTCCCTTTCCCGGTCAACATTTCTATGGTTTAAAACGATGCCGTATACTCTTGCATAGCTTCGGTCCTCAAAATTCTTCACTGCTTTATTAATATTATCCGCCGCATAAAGAGCCATCTTCTCCCCGGAGGTCACAATAAGAACCTGACTGGCATATCCTTCCCGAATCGGAGCAGCAAATCCGCCGCAAACCACATCCCCCAGCACATCATAAAGCACAACATCCGGATTCCTTGTCTCAAAAAGTTCCATATCCTCCAGAAGCTGGAAGGTAGCAATAATTCCTCTTCCGGCGCATCCAAGACCCGGTGTCGGCCCTCCGGTCTCAATACAGAGCACCCCGCCATAGCCGATTTTGGAAATCTCCTCTATGGTCTCCGGGGCCTCATCATATTCTCTTAAATAGTTCATCACGGGAATCGGTGTTTCTCCCCCAAGCAGATTAATGGTAGAGTCTGCTTTCGGATCACAGCCAATCTGTATGACTTTTTTACCCAAGCTAGCAAAAGCCGCTGCCAGATTGGCAGTGACAGTTGATTTCCCGATACCGCCTTTTCCGTAAATTGCGATTTTTAACATAAAAAAACTCCTTTATCTCATAACACTCCGACACCGGGCACTGTGAAATAAAGGAGACACTATCCCCCTTGCAGCATACATGAATCCATATATCCTGCCTTGCACAGCTATTCCCGCTTGGTCAAACCTTGCCGTCAGAGCCGCAATTATGCTTCTCATTCTTTTGTCTCTTACGTCTTTCCGGTCAGAACTGTCTTCTTCCGGTCAGACAGACTACATGAATCCCCCAAAAAAGGGAGAAAAATATGTTGCCATTATCATATCATAAAAACAGTTTCCCCACAATCAAATCCTGACAAAATGTACTGCTGCCCGGATGAACTTTCGATTTTCTTCCTTTTATGCTATGCTTATGAAAACAAATCTAACGGAAGGAGAAATTGCCATGTCGGAAAATACAAAAACCTGTCGGGAACTTCCATTTTATTATCATTACGATACTCCCATCGGCCTCATCCGGATTGAAGAAACCGGAAATGCCCTGACCGGCCTGTATCTTTATCAGAAACACTCATTTCCTCTGGAAGAACATATGCAATATTACCGGGAAACTGTTTTAATCGCCGAAGCCCACCGTCAGCTTCTGGAATATTTTAAAGGACAACGGAAAAGCTTTCAGCTTCCCCTTCGTCCGGAAGGCACTCCATTTCAGCAAAAGGTATGGGATGCCCTTTGCCAAATTCCTTACGGACGGACAAAAAGCTACAGTGAAATCGCCGCTTTATGTGGCAATCCAAAAGCCTGCCGTGCCGTAGGAGGCGCCTGCCACAACAACCCTCTTCTGATTCTTATCCCCTGTCACCGTGTCCTGGGAAAGAACGGTTCCCTTACCGGATTTGGCGGTGGCCTTTCCGTAAAGGAATATTTGCTTCGGCTTGAAAAGGAAAAAACACTTTAGAAAATTAATCTGTTTGACGTAAATTTCCATGATGTCGGTGGATTTTCTTGCACATTTTTTCAGAATATAGTAGACTATGGCTTAGGTGTCTCAAAAAACGGGATACAAAACGAGTAAAATGAAATAAAAAAGCAAAGGAGCTTTCAAAATGGAATTGACTGCAATCAAAGAATTATATCACAGCCGTGAGTCCTATTATAATAAAGAAGTGACCATCGGCGGCTGGCTTAGAAGCAAACGTGACTCGAAAACCTTCGGTTTCCTTGTGATAAATGACGGAACATTTTTTGAACCTCTTCAGGTGGTCTACTCTGACACACTGGATAATTTTGCAGAAATCGGTAAGCTGAACGTCGGCGCTGCACTGATTATCAAAGGAACGCTTGTGCCGACACCACAGGCAAAGCAGCCTTTTGAGATTCAGGCCGCAGAGGTTGTCATTGAAGGCCCTTCCGCCCCGGATTATCCGCTGCAGAAAAAACGGCACAGCTTTGAATATCTCCGGACGATTTCTCATTTAAGACCAAGAACCAATACTTTCCAGGCAGTATTTCGTGTCCGTTCTCTGATTGCCTATGCGATTCACAAGTTCTTCCAGGAAAGAGATTTCGTTTATGTGCATACCCCACTGATTACCGGAAGTGACTGTGAAGGAGCCGGTGAGATGTTCCAGGTCACAACCCTTGATTTGTCCAATCCGCCGAAGAACGAAGACGGAACCGTGGATTTCTCCAAAGATTTCTTTAACAAACCAACCAATCTGACGGTCAGCGGTCAGTTAAACGGAGAAACCTATGCCATGGCATTTAAAAACATTTACACCTTCGGCCCGACCTTCCGTGCGGAAAACTCCAATACCACCAGACACGCGGCCGAATTCTGGATGATTGAACCGGAAATGGCCTTTGCAGACCTTTCCGATGACATGATTCTCGCCGAAAGTATGCTGAAATATATCATCAACTATGTCCTGGAAAATGCTCCGGAAGAAATGGATTTCTTCAACCGCTTCGTTGACAAAGGGCTCATTGAACGTCTCCGTCATGTGGCACAGTCTGACTTTGCCCACGTTACTTACACCGAAGCCATTGAAATCCTCGAAAAACACAACGATGAATTTGAATATAAGGTTTCCTGGGGATGTGACCTTCAGACAGAGCATGAGCGTTATCTGACAGAAAAAGAATTCAAACGTCCGGTTTTCGTTACGGATTATCCAAAAGAAATCAAAGCCTTTTATATGAAAATGAACGACGATAACAAAACCGTTGCCGCTATGGACTGCCTTGTTCCGGGCATTGGTGAGATTATCGGCGGAAGTCAGCGTGAGGATGATTACGATAAACTGGCTGCCCGTATGGATGAGCTCAATCTCAATAAAGAAGATTATGATTTCTATCTGGATTTACGGAAATACGGCTCCGCCCGTCATGCCGGCTTTGGTCTCGGTTTCGAACGCTGCGTCATGTACCTTACAGGTATGGGCAATATCCGTGATGTCATTCCATTCCCTAGAACCGTCAATAACTGTGAATTATAATTCGTTTTATATGTCGGAAAAGAAAGGGGATTATTTATGAGCCAGATTACAATTCCGGAGGGTTACCGCCCTCTTCTGAATCTTAAGGATACACAGATTGCCATCAAACAGGTAAAGGATTTTTTTCAGAGAGAGCTTGCAGCGGAGCTTAATTTAAAACGGGTTTCCGCTCCTCTCTTTGTTTCTCCGGATTCCGGACTCAACGATAACTTAAACGGCGTGGAGCGTCCGGTCAGCTTCGGTGTAAAGGAACAAAATGACAGTCCTTTTGAGATTGTGCATTCTCTTGCCAAATGGAAACGTCTCGCTCTGAAACGCTATGGTTTCGATGTGGGCGAAGGTCTCTATACGGATATGAATGCCATCCGCCGGGACGAGGATACCGATAATATCCATTCGATTTTTGTCGATCAGTGGGACTGGGAAAAAATTATTTCCCCGGAGGGCAGAAATGAACAGACACTTCGTGAAACCGTAAAAGCTGTTTACGAAGCACTTCGTATCACAGAAAAATATGTAGCCAACAAATACAGCTACGTGGAATGTTTCCTTCCGGAGGAAATTACATTTATCACCTCTCAGGAACTTTTAGACCAGTACCCGGGTCTTTCTGCCAAAGAGAGGGAATACGAAATCGTAAAAAAACACGGTGCCGTTTTCCTGATGCAAATCGGAGATATCCTCTCTGACGGAGAAAAGCACGACGGCCGGGCACCGGACTATGATGACTGGCAGCTTAACGGAGATATTCTGGTGTATTATCCGGTTCTTGACATTGCCTTGGAGCTTTCTTCCATGGGAATTCGTGTAAATGCTGAAACTCTCGCCAGTCAGTTAAAGAAAGCCGGATGTGAAGAACGGGCAGCACTGCCGTTCCAGAAGGCCCTTCTTGAAGGAAAGCTTCCACAGACCATCGGCGGCGGCATCGGTCAGTCACGAATCTGTATGTTTTTCCTTCGGAAAGCACACATTGGCGAAATTCAGGTTTCTGTATGGCCTGACGAGATTTATGAAGAAGCTGCACAAAAAGGAATTACAATTCTTTAAAGATAAAAGAGCATTCCCGCATGACATTTTGTCACGACGGAATGCCCTTTTTTATTTATTCATTTCTTCGTATCATTTCTACCAGGCTTTGATCTTTCCATGTCCGGCAGACCACCGCCGGAACGGCAGCTCCCATGAAAAACAGAATCGGATAAACAAAAAACATCGGCCAGAGGACAAAATGATATTTCATAAACCACATTCCTTCGGCAAGTGTCCGAACTGCCGTAAACGAAAACAGGCAACCGAGCACAAAGGAAGTGACAACAGTAAATCCGGCGTAATACAGACCTTCCAGAATCAGCATCCGTATTAACTGTTTTTTTGTCATCCCGATGGCTTCCATTGTAGCAAATTCTTTTTGTCTGGTCACAATTCCGGTCAGGATGGTATTTATATAATTTAAAATACCGATGAGTCCAACCACCAGGGTCAGTAATCCCCCGACCAGGGTAAACAGCCTTGTCATACCTTCGAAATCTTCCACCCATTTCAGTTTGGATTCGAAGTCCATAAAAGGTTCCTGCTCTGTAGTATACTGTTCAAGAAATCTCTGAAATCTCGTTTCTTCGCTGTCTTTTACGTCAAAGGCATAACTCATCAGAAATTTCTCCGATGCCATTTCCTTAAACACATCGGCAGTAGTGTAATAGATAAATTCATGACCCATACGATTTGTCAGACCGTAATAGTTCTGTTTTATGAGGGATAATACCTGAAAACGACGTTTTGTTCCGTCCGCATTTACCAGCGTCACCATATCTCCCGGCTGATGAACCACCCAGTCTTTTTCGACCACTCCGTTATCATCCACCGGCACAGCACTTAAAATATATTTTCCGGAAGCCAGCTTTTCTTTTATCACATCCGGATTCTCTTCTCCCGTATATACTTCTGCCTCGCTTAAAGGGAAATCCTCCAATCCATAGAAAGCGGTATAGCCTGAATATGCTCCATGTTCATCTATTTGCATCGGCTCTTTAATAACTTTTCGGTAATAGTTGCCACTCTCATCTTTTTTAAGATATTCCGGTGCTTTCCAGTCTTTTGCAAAAAGCGACACTGTCTCCGTTCCGTAAATTCTTCCTCCTTTCTCAAAGCCTTTTTGCGTTTCACAGGCTTCGATAAAGGATTCAGACAGATTTTCCTCTTCTGCTTCCTCCTCATCCATTCCAAAATAGTGATCCATCCCAAAATATTTCGCATTACCGATTAAGAAATCGGAGGACACAAATTTTTTCAGATAGTTATCTATATCGAAGGATGCAGTTACCGTAAAAATACTGTTTAACAGAACAATTGCCAGAGAAAGTGAGACAATGACAATGGCTGTCTTTCTCTTACTTCTTGCCAGATTGGACAAAGCCATCCGGTATATTTTCCCGCCATCTGTTGTCTTTTTCAGCTTTTCTTTTCCTGCTTTTTTTGTATGAATGTCACCTTCTGTATAACGAACGGCCTCCACCGGTGAGACCTTTGCCGCAATTTTGGCCGGTTTTCGAATGGAAATGAATACAGTCACCAATGCAAAAGCTGCTGCCCCGGCAAAAATAAACACCTGGAAGGAAACTGCCGCATCCTCACTGCCATAAGCGCTCAGTTTCATAAACATGGGAACAATCCATTTTCCAAGGAAGAATCCGGCAAGCAGGCCCAGGGGAATTCCCATAAAACACAAAAGCAATGCCTGTCTTCTTAAAATCTGTTTTATCTGTTTTCCCGTGGTTCCCACAGTTTTCAGCAGTCCATAATATCGAATATCTTTCATAACCGATATCTGAAAAATATTATAGATAATGAGATAGCCCGTAAGGAGAATCAGACACAAAGCACCAATGATTGCTCCAACCGTCAACGGGTCCGCTTCTGCACCATCAGACACATAGGCCCAATTTGCATTACAGTCAATATAATCCGGGCTCTCCGAGTCGGTGGAATAACCATTTTCTTCAATCACCTTATTTAATTTTTTCTGAATTCCAAAGGAGTTGGAAAAATGTACATCCATCCGGATTTTTCCAACAGCAGAATACTCATCTTCCGAAGTATCGGCAGAAAGCTCCTTCTCATATTTTTTAAGATATGCCTCTGACATGATGGCAAATCCCACATTCATGGCAGAATCCGCTTTTGTCACTCCACTTACCGTAAAGGTCCGCTGCAGAATTTCTCCGGATGGGTGAATCTGCATTTGAAGGGTCACTGTCTGCCCTGCACGGGGTTTTTTCCCCATCAGTTCCAAAGAAACCTCATCCAAAAGAATCTCCTCTGCTTTTTTTGGCGCTTTTCCGTCAATAATTTCTATAAAACAATGCTTATAATGCTTTTCCGGATAATACCAGGCTTCCAGATGCCGCTTTAAAAATTCCGGATTTTTCACCTCGTATGCCACAGGGATACACGGGGCACTATAGGTTAGCAGAGGATGTTTTTTCAGAGTATCAAATTCTTCCCAACTGAGATTTTTAAAAATCCCGTGGCAGTCTCCACCGGACTGTCTCATGGTTTCCCGCTGAAAGCTCTGCATAGTCCCGACTCCAATGGTAAAAATGGTGGAAAAAAGCATCGCAGTAAGTGCAATTGCCAAAATGGCAATACGATTTCTGGCACGATTTGCCCGAAAGCTTTTCTCGGATAGCCTTCGGATTACAGCATGATTTTTTACCTTACGCATCCTTTTCACCGCCTTTATTCCGGGAATCTGATGTAATTTTTCCGTCCTCAATCCGGACAATACGGTCTGCCAGCTGAGCGATTTCTTCGTTGTGCGTAATCATAACCACCGTCTGGCCGAATCGCTCACTGCTGACCTTGAGCAGACTTAACACATCCTGACTCATGGCAGAATCCAGATTGCCCGTTGGTTCATCGGCCAGTAAAATTGCAGGTTTTGCCGCTAGCGCTCTGGCAATCGCAACTCTTTGTTGCTGCCCACCGGAAAGCTGGGTCGGGAGACTGAACTTCTTCTCTTCCAGCCCAAGCATTTTAATTACTTCTTCCGTAAAAGAAGCATCCACCGGATTGCCATCCAGTTCCACCGGAAGAACGATGTTCTCGTATACATTCAAAACCGGAACCAGATTGTAGCTCTGGAACACGAATCCAATCTTTCTTCTTCGAAATATGGTCAGTTCCTCCTCTTTTAATCCGGAAATATCCCGGCCTTGTACCTTAACCGTACCATCGGTCGGATAGTCCAGACCGCCCAGCATATGAAGAAGTGTGGATTTTCCACTTCCGGAGGTTCCCACAATCGAAACAAATTCTCCCTGCTCCACTGTGAGACTGATTCCATCCAGGGCTTTTACCAACGTTTCACCACTGCCATAATATTTTTTCAGATTTTCGGTCTGCAAAACGTTCATTTTCATCCCTCCTGATATAATAATGACCTTACAGAAATTATTTCCATAAGGTCACTATACTCCTTCATTCTTTCCAGAGCCTTTCTGAAATCTAACAGTTTTGACAGATTTCCCGTTCCGTGGGCAAGTACAATTCAAACCGACTCCCCTTTTTGAGGCAGAAAACTTTGATATATCCGCCTTCCCGCTGCAAGATTTCTCTTGTCAGATATAAACCAATTCCTACACCTTCCTGCCCTGTCACTCTGCTTCCCCGATAAAATCGTCCGAAAATCTGCGCCCGTTCTTCTTCCGGTATTCCGATTCCCTCATCGCTTACACTGATACAGACAAAAAAATTCCAGGATTTTGCTTCGATTACAATCCGACTGTTTTCCGGAGAATATTTGACAGCATTGTCCACTACATTGCCCAGAGCTTCCTGGGTCCATTTTAAATCAAACACCGCCTGAATATCATCTTCCACTCTGCTGACAATAGAAATATGTTTTTTCTGCGCTTTCTCCTCCATCTCCCACAGAACTCTCTGTATCAGTTTTTTCACGGATTCTTTTTGAGGTATTACTTTAAGCATTTCCGTTTCCAGTCTGGACATCTTCACCAGAGACTGCAAAAGAAACTCGAGCTTTTTGGTTTGCCGGACAATCTGCTCTGCCAGCTCCTTCTCTCCCTTGTCCTTTGTCTGTTCCTCCAGAAGCTGCGCATAAAGCAATATATTTGCCAGAGGAGTTTTGGTCTGATGGGAGATATCCGACACCAGCGCTTTTACATTTTCTTTTTCCTGTTTCGTTTTTTCCATGGACATTTTGGAAGAGGTAAGATACTGTTTCCACTTTGCTTCCAGCCTCGACAATTCAGTCTCATCATATCTGCTTTCCTCAAAGGTGCCATTGATTGCCTCATCAAGCATCTCGTCCAGTCTTCGCAGAGTTTTTCCACTGCCAAATTCTATCATTGTGTTATCCCTTCTGCTTTTTTCTTCCATACATATCCCAGTCCGTACACCGTCTGAATCGGGCAATCGCCCTGCCTGCTCTCCAGCTTTCGCCGAAGACGATTCACTGCAACAGACAGCGCATTTTCATCGACAAACTCTGCATCATTTGACCATATTGCATCCATAAGCTGTTCACGGGTCAGGGTCTGTTCCCGATGCTGCGTCAGCACCCGAAGAAGCTTTTGCTCTGTTTTGCTTAGAGTCACTTCTTCTCCCTCTTTCAGGAAAAGCATTTTGTCAAAATTAAAATCATAAACCTCATCCCGGTATATTTCCTGCTTTTTCGTTTCTCCGGAACGTTTTCGCATCCGCTCAACCCGGGCCCGGAGAACCATCAGACTGAAGGGCTTCGTAATATAGTCATCGGCTCCCAGTGTGAATCCCATAACCTCATCCACTTCCATATCATTGGCAGTAATCATTAATACCGGAATCTCCGACTGCTTACGAATCTTCTTCAGAAGCTCATAGCCACTTCCGTCAGGAAGGTTAATATCCAAAAGCACCATATCGACACGTTCTGCTTCCCAGATTTTAATTGCTTCCTGA
>JALEIY010000057.1 GCA_022769785.1 Eubacterium sp. | reverse complement strand
GTACCATTGTCTGTTTTCAGGGTCACGTCTGCATCCGGACAGCATTTCACCATAAGCTGCACCAAGCTCGTCCGAATCGGAGGATTCTATCAGCTTTTCAATTTCCTGATTAGACATTGGTCGGAGCAGCATCCTCTTTGTTTTGATTTCAGGTTCTTTTTTCTTCATTTAAATTCCTCCGTTTTTTCTCCGCAGGCTCATATTCTATCCTATTTCCCCACTACTATTTTTTTATGTGCTTTCATTTTCTTCATGGCCCAGTCGTAATGACTGCTGGTTGTGCTGATGAAATAGCTTCCGATACAGCTTCCGCCGACCCATGGATAATAACTTTTCGTGAAAAGTTCTTCCTGCGTGAAGCCATCCAGGGCTTCCATCACCTGTTTATGAGAAGCTTTGAATCTATTCAGTGCCTCTTCTTCTGAAATATTCTGACACCGTTTCCAGAATACAAGATTCATATCACCATAGGTTTTCCAGTTATAGCCTTCCATCAAAAATGGTTTATTACTCCCATTCTCACGATTCTTTATCCATTCAAGAAGCAGCAGATGCCATTCATTCAGATGCATCAGCACATCCCGGAGATTATTATCTCTGCGCCAGTGGGCTTCCTTTTTCTTTTCATCTGCTGAAAAATCATAATCTGTACCTGTCTCCGCTTCACTTCTTCCATCAATAAGTGTAAGAAGCTTTTTATAATTGGTATCTGCAGCAATTTTCAATTCTTCCTTATTTTTAGGTCTCGGCATCCTCTTTCTCCTTTCGCACCTTATTTTTGACTGTTCGTCTGATTTCTTTCATACATATTTTTCATGTTGTCTGCTATCCTCAGGAGTTTATTTTTTATTTCCACCGGCTTCAATACTTCCATTTGGTCTCCGAAGCTCAAAGCCCAGTTAAGCAGACTCTCCATATCCGAATAAACTCCGGAAAAAAGCAGTCTTCCGTCTTCTCTTTCGGTAAAGCAATCCGGTCCGAATTCCTCGATAAGCCGCCACTTCATATCCGGTGCTACAAGAGCCTTTATGGCTATTTTGGGTGGATATAATTTATAAACTGACAAATCCGGCGCTGGCACATCCTGCAAGGAAAATATTTCTTCCGAACATTTAATTCCACTCATACGATTCAGCTTAAACATTCTGAAATCCTTTCGCATCAGACAAAACCCGTAAACATACCAGCTCGACCATTTGAAAATCAGATAGTAAGGTTCCATTTGACGATGCGTTTCTCCGGAGGGGGCACAGTAGTTAAAAGAAAGGCGCCTTCTTTCTTCAATTGCGTCCTGAATCAGGGAAACCCTGGGGGCAATCGCCTCTTTGTTCCAGGAAGACAAATCAATCAGCACAGAATCCGTTCCCGTAATAATGTCCGATGAACCAGGCTTTATTTTTTCCATAAGCTGACCGTAGTAATTACTGCCGCTCACGCTGTCAAGACTGCGCAGGCCGGCCATGATCATCTTCATATCTTTTGATGTCAGAAGTGTCCGGTCCATGGAAAAGCCTTCCATAATAGAGATTCCTCCGTCAACTCCCCGAGAGGTCTGAATGGGAATCCCGGCCATACACAGGTCTTCAATATCTCTGTTTATCGTCCTGCGGGAGACTTCAAATCTTGCTGCCAGCTCTGGTGCGGTTGTTTTTTCCTTTTGCAGTAATACAGAAAGAATTCCTATTAATCTGTCTATTTTCATTACGTTTTAAACTCCTTATGGTAATGATAGCATCACAAACAGGTCATCTATATGTCATGTTTATAATACTACAGATAAAAAATCAGACCAGAACTTCCCTGGATTCCGGTCTGATTTTAATTCAGTTGGCTTTCTTTTCTTTTTTATTTTTTTCCTCTTCGTTTCCATAAGAGTATCCGTTTCCATTGTGGCTGCCTATTACCTGATTTTTCCGTGGGGAAAAAATCATTCCTAACAAAGCTCCTGTCAGAAACAGGACAGCACCTGAAAGCATAATCTCACGACCGGTGTATTTTCCTTCGTTAATATTATTCATTAACCACTCGTATTTCTCTCTCATTTTTTATTCTCCTCCTATTTTTTCACAGGCAACGGGTCTTTGCCATTTCGACTTTTCATGATATTTCCTGCATTCATCACAGGCTGCCATGACGTTCACATTTTTCTTTCTACAAGGGCAATTTACATCTACTGTCATAATTTGTCTCCATAGAAAATTATATCATATTCAAATTCTCTATTTCTGTTCTTCTGGTAAAAAATACCTTTCTGCCAGCTTCAATAATATTGATGCAGTCTCAATCTGCTTTGCAGTAATAACTCAATGTGTCTTTATGACGCTTAAACGCAATTCCTTCTTGAGCAAGTACTGCACAAATCGTATGAAAAAAACTATAATATGCCCGATTATTGGCCGCCCCTATATTTTCCTGCCTCAAAAGCAAGACAGGCAGTATCCAAATCTTCCTTTGATAAATCCACCAGCATCATAATATCCACATCTGAATCTGCTGTATAATCACCTCTTGCATAAGAACCGTATAAAATCACCCTCTTAAGATGAGAGCCGTAAATCTTTTGTACTTCTGATAAATATTGAGTAAGCAGTGTATGAATTGTCTTCGGCATACAATCATTCCTCCTCTCTGATGTTTTTAGTATAATCTAAATCATGCAATTTCGCAACCAAACTACATCTGTCGGATTGCGTAAATTTACCGTCGGATAAAAAAGATACGACTACTTCCTGTTGAAACAAGATAATGAAGCAAAAAACATTTGACCTCTTGGCCATTTACTCATATCAATTTCTGTAAATTTCATGCTGTTATCCTACTTTTTATAGAGAATAACTGCCTTTTTCCGGGAATACAACCTATGTAAAGCAGAGTGGAAACCTGTATGCCAAACTCAGACTCCAATCTCGTAGAGTCGATAAATCTTTCGATACAGAGAACCATGAAACAACAGTTTAAAAATCATCTTTTCTGACAGCTTTAACTCATTTACAAGTTTTTTGGGAGTCAGTGAATGCCCCGCTTTGCATTTCAGCTTCGTCCCTTCCAACACGCATTCAACATCATCGATTCCATAAACAGAAGTAACACCGACATCATTGATTGGATTTTTGTATTTTGATGCTTTTGCACCCCAGACTGTGTACACATCCATCAGAATATAAACATTTTTATATTTTTTCTCCAGGGATTGAAAGAATTCGTTGACCTGCCTGTTTTGAAGATACATACTGACTCCCTCGAGTATGACGATGACCGCCGAACTGTCCGGTAATGTATTTACCTGTTCCGGATGTGATGCATCAAAGACAAGCATATGATAATTTTCGCTTTCGGAGTAATATCTTTTTCGTATCTGAATTACATCCTCAAAATCCCCATCAATCCAGTTCTTATACTTCGCTTTTATTCTCAGGCATCTTCCATCCAGGCCACAGCCAATATGCAATACCAAAGCTTCCGGATTCTGCTTAAGCATCTTTCCGGTCCACTCATCAAAAACCCGGGCCCTCATAGCCATGTTATAGGTAAGCCACTTTGATTTGGCTTTGCCCCGGATTTTGAATTTCTCAGATTCCCATATTTTCTCAGCCATCGGGTCATGAATGATAATTCCCTGACGGCTGACTTTAGCTTTTCCATATAAAGGAATATATAATGTTTTATTTACTTCATTCATTTCATCCACCTCTTTTCCACTGCAGGGGCAAATTCGAATCTGATAACATTATATAAAATATTATTATGCAGTGACAGGCATAAATTATAGTTGATTGTGTCAAAAATATAAAACGGTTTTATAAAAATACTCACCGATATTCAGGGAGTATTTGTTTCTCTCATTTTCCTACATTCTGCGTTGTCCATGGCTCCAATTCCACAC
>JALEIY010000042.1 GCA_022769785.1 Eubacterium sp. | reverse complement strand
GGTCTTGTATCCAATTTGGGAAAGTTTTGTAAAAAGGGCAATCGCATTATCATCAGCCGGCGCACCATGGGGAACCAGGGTATTATCAATCTCAAATAGAATGCCCCGAAATCCCTTTTTGTATAATTCTTCAAAAGGAACCAGGCTTGTTGAGTCAAGATATTCGTCCGGATACAGCATCTGTAACATATTTTTTCCTCTCTATTTTTCTGCAAATTCTATGTCTTTTGTTCATAAAAATTTCTCAGCTTTTTTAAAGCTTTTTTTTCAATGCGGCTTACATACGACCGGGATATTCCCAGCATGGCTGCGACCTCCTTTTGGGTATGAGGACGGTCCCCGCGAAGTCCGTAACGACGGATGATAATTTCCCTCTCTCTGCTTTGTTCCAGCCCTTCCACCATCTCATCCAGATGATTGAGATAATTTCTGTGAATATATTTATCAATCATGGAAGATTCATCCGCACAGATAATATCAATCAGCGTAATATGATTGCCTTCCTGGTCGGTTCCTATGGGCTCAAAAAGAGAAACCTCTCTGTTCAGCTTTTTTTCCTGACGCAGCATCATAAGAATCTCATTTTCAATACATCTGGCTGCATAGGTTACCAGCCTTCCTCCTTTTTTTTCATCAAAGGTATTGACGGCTTTAATCAGTCCGATTGTACCAATAGAAATCAGGTCATCCAGGTCCCGGTCCTGAGAATTATATTTTTTCACGATGTGCGCAACCAGTCTCAGGTTATGTTCAACGAGCTTTTCCCTGGCTGTTTCATCTCCGTTACGGTACAGTTCAAGATAATATTTCTCTTCCTCTGCCTTTAACGGTTGTTTAAATGACCGCATCAAAAACTCCGAAACCTGTAGTCTTTATATTATATGTCGGATGGTATGGCCATTGTTCCTGCTAATCCTCTTTTCTTCGAAGAAGCCAGCCCGGCTCTAACTCCTCTGCAAACCGAATCCATATTTCCTGCTTTGGATGAGGTGCCGACTCCACAGGCTCTCTCTTTTCATTTTCCATGGCCAGAACCGGTAAAATACGATTGGTTCCGTCAGGTATCATGACTTCAATCTCCTCACCAACGGAAAACTTGTTTCTCTGGTATATTTTATGATAACCCCGTTCATCGACTTCCTGTATGATACCAATATAAGTATATTCCTTGATATAAGTATTGGCATCATATATCTGGGAGTCCGCATCGGTTTTTCCATAATAGAAACCGGTTGTAAACTGTCGGTAGGTACATTTGGCAATCTCACTGCGGTAATAATCCAGATTCTTTTCATAAAGCTCCGGGGACTTTTTATAATCATCGATGGCCCTTCGATAGGTTCGGGTGACCGCCGCAACATACAATGCTGTTTTCATTCGGCCTTCAATCTTAAAGCTGTCCACTCCGGCACGGATTAAATCCGGGATATGTTCTATCATACACAAATCTTTTGAATTAAAAATATAGGTTCCCCGCTCTGTTTCTTCTACCGGTAAATATTCACCCGGACGGGTTTCTTCCATGACATAGTATTTCCAGCGGCACGGATGGGTACAGGCACCCATATTGGCATTGCGTCCGGTAAAATAGCTGCTTAAAAGGCAGCGTCCGGAATGAGAAATACACATGGCTCCATGAACAAATGCCTCAATCTCCATATCCTCGGGGATATTATTTCGAATCTCTCCCAGTTCTTCCAGGGATAATTCTCTCGCAGCAACTACTCTCTCCGCTCCCTGTTCGTACCAGAAACGGTAGGTTGCGTAATTGGTGCTGTTTGCCTGTGTGCTGATATGCACTGCAATCTCCGGACAGACCTCTCTGGCAATGGTAAACACTCCCGGGTCAGAAATGATAAACGCATCCGGTTTCATTTCCCGAAGCCCTGCAAAATATTCGCGAATTCCCTCCAGGTCCCGGTTATGTGCCACAATATTTGCTGTGATATATACTTTAACTCCATGAGCATGAGCAAAGGCAATTCCTTCTCTCATATCCTCTTCGGAAAAATTTCTGGATTTTGCCCGCAGGCTGTACATTTCTCCACCGATATATACGGCATCTGCACCATATAAAACGGCTGTTTTTAACACTTCCAGACTGCTGGCAGGTATAAGTAATTCTGTTTCTCTCATGATTTCCTCCGTTATTGTTTTACACTGACCGTCATTCCGTCTCCGGTTTCCAGAATCACAGTATCAAGCTCACCGGTATGAGTCAGGACATACAGATATTCCCGCATTCGGCTGTGAATCGTATGATTTCTTCTTCGGATGCCATAACGAGATTCATAAATATCTCCATCCTGAAGGACGTTATCAGAAACAAGGACTCCTTCCGGCTTTAAAAGCCGCATAATTTCCGGAAAGAAATGGATATACTGCCCTTTTGCAGCATCCATAAAAATAAAATCAAAGGATTCTTTTAATTCCTTTAAAATCACAGCGGCATCTCCCTCTAAAAGTGTAATCCGGTTTTGCATTCCAGCCAAAACAAGGTTTTCTTTTGCCCGTTCTATCCGCGGCGGATAGTTTTCTATCGTTGTAATTACCGTTTCATCCGGTGTATTTTCAGCCATAAAAACCGAAGAAAATCCAATGGCTGTTCCCACTTCAAGAATTCTCTCCGGTTTTTTCATCTTCAGCAGTATTCGAAGCAATTCCTGAGTGGGCTTGCGTATAATCGGCACCCGATTCTCTTCTGCTTCGCGCTCTATCTTTTTTAAGGCATCCGAACCTTTGTCTGTTCCAAAGGAACTGATAAAATCCGTTATCCTCTCTCTGTCTGTCACTCTTCTTTCTCCTCTTTGTGAATCAATATATCCAATATCTCTGACGGCTTCTGAGACGATTTTAATACATATTCTCCCGGACGAATCTCTTTATATCCTTCCATGGAGCGAAAAGACATGGCACATACATAGGCATTGTTTATAATTCCCATCTTCTCCATATCTTTTGTAATATCAAGAAGCTTTTCTCCTTCTTCCACGGTGAGTATGGATTCCTTTGCGTATTCCGGTCCGTCCAGAGGTAAATCTGCAAATACCAGATATCCTACTTTTCTTGCCGAAACAAAGATATAAACAAAAAGGAGTACCAAGAAAATGTAAAGCAATGTTTTTACTATTCCACGAATCACTTTATCTGCCATATTACTGTACTCCTTTCCGTATTTATCTTTTGATTATCAGGTTTCATCCATATAGGTCACATCAAGATTCATCTTTAGTGCAATGGAATCGTATATCTTTCTCATCATTTTACAAACACTCTGCTCGGAAGCCAGAAACTTTGTCACTACAGATTCCATGAGAATATCCTTGTACTCTGTATAAAGAGCTTCCATTCTCTCATAATAACGCTCATCCTCCGCCTCAAGCTGTAACTCCATATGCTTCCTGCGAAATTCATTCAGTTTATGATATTTTTCCGGCTGCTCTTTTAAGGCTTTCAGATGCTTCTCATATCTTTTATAGTCCTGCGTCGTGCACAATAGTTCTGTCAGTTCTGCCGTTTTGTTTGCAATATTTTCCTCATCCGGCGAAAACAGAGCTTCTTTTTTCTCTGTGTTCATTTTTTATCCTCTTACACTTCCATGATGATTGGAAGAATCATCGGGCTTCTCTTCATTTTCTTCCAGATAAATCCGCCAAGGTCATCCCGAATTGCCGTTTTAATTCTTGTCCAGTCTGTAATATTTCTGGCATTACA
>JALEIY010000041.1 GCA_022769785.1 Eubacterium sp. | reverse complement strand
GTACGATGCTCTTCTCTTTTTAATTTCTCTCCGTCTTTAATCAGCACATTTTTTGCATCCTCATAAGCCAGCTCCATCATCTGGTGTTTGGTTCCTCTCTCCGGTGTCAGAAAGCTCACCTTTGTGCCCCTCTTATCCGACAGCCACTTCTCCAGAATCTCCCGGTCGGGAATCTCCTCCTGCAACAGAATCTCCCGGGGAATAAATGGCGTCCCCACATAAAACTGCTTCACAAAATCCATAAGAATCTCATTTTTCTCACTGTCACCGATTCCGGTCATATGAAAATGATCCCGTCCGAGAAGCTTGCCGTTTCGGATAAAAAACACGGAAATCACTGCTTCATCCCCGGCTTTGGCCAGAGCGATAATATCCCTGTCATCACCGTCCGTGTGGTTGATTTTCTGTTTTTCTCCAATCCTGCGCACACTCTCAATGAGGTCCCTGTATTCCGCTGCTTCCTCAAACTCCAGCTGTTCAGCGGCCTCCTGCATTCTGGTCTGCAAAAGCTCCATAATGTGTTTGTCATCCCCGTTCAGGAAATTCAGTGCTTCTTCGACGTGCTTGCGATACTCTTCCCTTGAAATAAATCCCTGACAGGGCGCGTCGCACTGCTTAATCTGGTGATACAGGCACGGTCTTTCTTTGCCAATATCCTTTGGCAGACGCCGGTTACAGGTTCTTAACTTATAGACCTTATTCATCAGCTCTATGGTTTCCTTCACGGCTCCCGCACTGGTATACGGACCAAAATACCGGGATTTGTCTCTTTTTACATTCCGGCAGAACAATATTCTCGGATACTCCTCCTGCACCGTAACCCGAATATAAGGATAGCTTTTATCATCCTTGAGCATCGTATTGTAATGCGGACGATGCTCCTTTATCAGATTACATTCCAGAACAAGAGCTTCCAGCTCAGAGTCCGTAATTATATATTCAAAATATGCGATATGAGAAACCATATGCTCTATTTTCACGCTTCTCTTATATCCTGCCTGAAAATACTGTCTGACACGGTTTTTAAGAATCCTGGCTTTTCCCACATAAATAATCTCATCCCGGTCATTGTGCATCAGATACACGCCCGGTTTGGCAGGCAGCTTTTTCAGTTCTTCCTGAATATCAAACATAGCTTTTCTCCCGTTCTTTTTGTGTAAAACAAAGATGGCCTTCCCACAGGTGCCAAAGGAGCGCAAAACGCACTGCCTTTTGACACTTTGCACGAAGGTCATCTGTTTTCCCAAAGAAGCTCCCGCATCGGATATCCGGGGGGCTTCCTTTGTCTTTTGTTACAGCTGTGATGTTTCGTCAGAAGAATCTCCGGTATGGCTCTCCTGCTCCATGGCCGGTTCTTCGGTTACCGGTTCGGACGTGGACGCCGTAACTATCGGTACCTCCTGCACTTCCAGACGGTCTGCCTGTTTATTTTTACCAGTAAAAATGTCCATAAACTCTTTTCCGGTAATGGTCTCTTTCTGAATCAGGAACTCGGCAATCTCATCCATCACTTCCCGATGTTCCCGGATAATGGTAAGTGCCTGCTGATAAGCCGTTGCCAGAATCTGTTTTACTTCTTCATCAATCTTAGCTCCGGTTTCTTCTGAGCAGTTCATAACCGGACGTCCGTCCAGATATCTGCTTTCTATGGATTCCAGTCCCATCAGACCAAAGGTATCCGACATACCATACTGGGTTACCATAGCTCTGGCAATCTTCGTTGCTTCCTGAATATCGTTGCTGGCACCGGTTGTGACAGACTGGAACACCACTTCTTCCGCGGCACGTCCGCCGAACAGTCCCACCAGCTCACTGAGAAGCTTTTCTTTACTCATCAGATATCTTTCCTCTTCCGGTACCTTAAGAGTATATCCCAGGGCTCCCATGGTTCTTGGTACAATGGTGATTTTCTGTACCGGTTCGGAATTCTTCTGAACCGCTATGGTCACCGCATGACCGACTTCATGATAGGCCACAATCCGTTTTTCCTCTTCACTTAAAATACGGTCTTTCTTTTCTTTTCCGGCCAGTACAACCTCCACGGCTTCCATGAGGTCTTTCTGTGAAACCACACCTCTGCCGTCCTTTACGGCACCAAGAGCCGCTTCATTTATCATATTGGCAAGGTCAGAACCAACGGCTCCGGAAGTTGCCAG
Organism: Eubacterium sp.; assembly: GCA_022769785.1. Classification (GTDB taxonomy): domain Bacteria; phylum Bacillota; class Clostridia; order Lachnospirales; family Lachnospiraceae; genus Anaerobutyricum. The sequence continues at coordinate 4,338 of JALEIY010000041.1, read as the reverse complement.
AGCAATTGCTTCAAAATCAACGGAATCATCCATCAGGACATTTTTGGCGTGAACCTTCAATGTCTCGATTCGTCCTTTCAAATCCGGACGCTCCACGATAACTCTCCGGTCAAATCTTCCCGGACGAAGCAGTGCCTTGTCGAGAACCTCCGGACGGTTTGTTGCCGCCAGAATAATAAGACCTTTGGAAGAATCAAAGCCATCCATCTCCGCCAGAAGTGCATTCAGCGTCTGTTCTCTCTCATCGTTTCCGCCGCCGTAATGGCTGTCACGGCTTTTTCCGATGGCATCCACCTCATCAATAAAAATGATACACGGAGCCATGGACTGTGCCTGCTTAAAGAGGTCACGAACTCTCGAAGCACCGACACCGACAAACATTTCCACAAAGTCCGAACCGCTCAGCGAGAAGAACGGCACATTGGCTTCTCCGGCTACGGCTTTGGCCAGAAGGGTTTTACCGGTTCCCGGAGGGCCCACCAGCAAAGCTCCTTTCGGAAGTCGGGCACCGATTTTTACGTATTTTCCCGGATTGTGCAGAAAATCCACCATCTCTGTCAGGGTTTCCTTGGCTTCATCCTGTCCCGCCACATCGGCAAAGGTCACTCCGGTCTTCTTTTCCACATAAACCTTGGCATTGCTTTTTCCGACGCTTCCCATCATTCCGCCGCCTTTACCAATACCGCGCATTACAAACATGGCCATGGCATAAATCAGAATAAACGGCAGGATATAGCTTGCCAGAATGGATATGACCATGGCAGAGCCGCCGGTTTCCTTTCTCTCAAAGGATACATCGGACGCAAGAAGACGGTCTACCAGCTTATCATCCGAAATCCCCACAACGTAGTACATATTTTTCATCAGGGGATTGGTCTGTTTTTTCGGTTCAATCGTAATCCGGCTGTCTGACAGAACTACTTTTTTGACTTCCTTTTTTTCAAGCATTTCCACAAACCGGTCATAAGTAATCTTTGTCTGACTTCCGTTTTTATAACGGTTCATAACAGTAGTAAACAAGCCGGTCAGTCCAATGCAAATCACTAATAAAATAAGAGCCGATTTAATATTTTTCTTTTTGTTCGGATCTTCTTTTTTCTGATTATTATTCATTTACACCTCCACGACGCCTGAATCTTTTCGCCCTTTTGAGGTTTAAATCTGTTTTAAGATTTCCATGGCATCTTTCATATAATTTTTTTCCACAAATTCGATTTTACCCGCGTCACAGGCTGCTGCCAGTTCCGGATCAATCGGAAGCTTTGCGAGCACCGGCACATCATACTGTGCTGCAATCTCATCAATATGGCTTTCCCCGAATACGGAAATCTTCTTTCCACAGTCCGGACATTCCACGTAACTCATATTTTCCACCAGTCCGAGAATCGGAATCTGCATCATTCTTGCCATATTGGCCGCTTTTTCCACAATCATCCCTACCAGTTCCTGCGGAGATGCCACGATCACAATTCCATCCAGCGGAATCGACTGGAAAATCGTCAGCGGCACATCGCCGGTTCCCGGAGGCATATCGATAAACATATAGTCAATATTCTGCCAGAGTGTCTCACCCCAGAACTGTTTGATGACTCCACCGAGAACCGGTCCTCTCCAGATGACAGGGTCTGTCTCGTTGGCCAGCATCAGATTAACGGAAACCATATCAATGCCGCAGGCAGTGGTTCCCGGCAGAATAAGGCCGTCAATATTACCAACCAGATTCTCGTGAACTCCAAAGGCCTTCGGGATGGACGGTCCGGTAATATCACCGTCGAGAATGGCTGTTTTGAAGCCTTCCCGCATGGAAGCACAAGCCAGCAGGGAGGTGACCATGGATTTACCCACGCCGCCTTTGCCGGATACGATACCAATTGTCTTTTTTACGGAGCTTCCCGCACTCAGCTTTACTAAAAAATCTTCCGGGCTGCTCTGTCTTTCTGCACAGCTCTCACTGCAGGAGCTGCAATCATGTGTACATTCACTCATTTTTTACCTCTCTTTCTTCCTGCTCCTATTCGCAGGCATCCAGTAATGCTTTTAATTCTCTGATATTCTCTTCTGTTTTCTCTCCAAAGGCCGCAGAGCCACAGACCAGAACGTCTGCACCACAGTTGGCAATTCTCTGGATATTAGATGCTTTCACGCCTCCGTCTACCTCAATGAGAACCGACAGGGAGCGCTCATCAATCATACGACGAAGCTGACGGATTTTTTCATCACAATATGGGATGTACTTCTGTCCGCCATAGCCCGGATTCACAGACATGATTAAAACCATATCCAGGTCATCGAGCACATACTCCAGTACGGAAAGCGGTGTGGCCGGATTCAGGGAAACCGCAGCCTTTTTGCCACAGTCCTTAATCTGATGAATCACCCGGTCAAGATGTGTGCAGGCTTCTGCATGAACTGTGATGATATCTGCGCCTGCCGCTGCAAAATCTTCAATAAATCTGCCCGGTTCTTCCACCATAAGGTGAACATCAAACACCGCATCTGTCAGCGGACGAATTGATTTCATAACCGGATGACCAATGGAAATCTGCGGAACATACATTCCGTCCATAACATCCACATGAATATACTCTGCACCGGCACGAACCGCCGTTGTAACTTCTTCTCCTAATCTTGCAAAATCAGCCGATAATATAGATGGTGCTAATATTTTCATATTGATTTCTCCATTATCTTTTTAAAATAAATATTTTTTTGTTCTTTTGCCCTATTATCATATCATAAAAGGAAAAGTGTGCAAGGTGAAAATGTGAAAAAACACGAGATATTCACGATTCTTCCCTGTTTTCGGATGAAAAATATGCCAGGTCATGGTATACTTAAGTTTCAACATAATCATATTATTATAGAAAGGATGAAGCTTTATGCGTTTTTATGCCCCGACAGATGTTTATCTGGAAAAGGACTGTGTCAAAAATCACAGCAAGGACTTAACAAAACTTGGAACAAAGGCTTTTATTATAACCGGCCGTCATTCTTCCTCAGTCAACGGCTCTTTACAGGATGTAACTTCCGTACTGGAAGAGGCTGCCATTCCTTATGAAATATTTAATGATATTGAAGAGAATCCTTCCATCGAAACCGTCGTCAAGGCTGCCAACGCCGGAAAAGCATTTGGCGCGGATTTCGTCATCGGCATCGGCGGCGGCTCTCCGTTAGACGCTTCCAAGGCCATTGCCCTTCTCATGGCAAACCCGGAAGAAACCGCAGACTGTCTGTACACACCAAAGGAGCTTAAACCTCTCCCAATCGCGGCAGTACCAACCACCTGCGGAACCGGCTCCGAGGTTACCCCGAACGCAGTTCTCACTATCCATGAAAAAGAAACCAAAAAAAGTATCAGCTACCATCTTTATCCTGACCTCGCACTGGTAGACGGCAAATATCTTCGTTTTGCCAGCAGAAATCTTTTAATAAACACAGTCACTGACGCTCTGGCACACTGTATTGAAAGCAACCTTCATGCAAAAAACAACCCTTACAACAGTATGTTTTCCTCTTATGGCATGAAGCTCTGGGCAGCCTTAAAACCATATCTGATGGAAGAGGAAGAAGCAGAAGACCACATTTACGATATCTTCATGCTTGCTTCCACCGTTGCCGGAATGGCAATCGCCCAGACCGGAACCTCCCTTCCTCACGCCTTAAGCTATGAAATCACCTATCACTACGGTGTACCTCACGGCAAAGCCTGCGGACTGTTCCTGGCCGCTTACTTAAAGCTTTACCAGAAATATGCGCCAAAAATGGTTCGCGAGGTTCTTAATATCCTTGAATTTAATACGCTCGATGATTTCCGTCTTTTCCTGAAAGACCTCCTCGGCGAAGTTTCCATTACGGAGGAAGAACTCGAGCGCTATGCTGACAATATCATGGCAAACCCTTCCAAGCTGTCCACCTGGCCTTTTGAGATTACAAGAGACGAGGTGCGTGATATGCTTGCACAGTCTCTGATTATCCGGTAAATAAAAGAGCAGTGAATCCCCCTTTTTCCATCGGTTTCTTATGATGTAAAAGTCAATTGGAAGGCCCAGGTGCGGCAGAAAATCGGCAGAAAATAAACAGGCACCGGTTCACAGATGTATCACCTGTTTCCCAGTGCCTGTTTCTAAGCGTACATTTTTAATATAAACCTATCTTCCGAGAATCTGAGCAATCTCAAATTCGTATTCGTCTACATCCTTTGCCATTCCCAGAGCATCCTCGATGTCATAGTCAATAGACTGGCCGTTGCGGTATCCCACAACCCGGTTGGTTGCTCCGGCACATAATAAGTCAACTGCCAGTGCTCCCATGTAGGATGCGTAAACACGGTCTTTGGCT
>JALEIY010000011.1 GCA_022769785.1 Eubacterium sp. | reverse complement strand
GGTAATTATTTGATAGTGTCGATACAGTATGAGGCTGAAAAGAAAAAGTCCGGCAGATGGAATGGTTTCAATGGTGGTTCTGATGTTATTTTGGAGAAATCTATAAGCTCCCAAATACTTTCTGATACAAAAAAACGATTGGATACTATTTACGAAAATACATACAAACTTTCTGTAAAAGAAAACAGAATTGTTCTGGAATTTCCGGTTTTGAAGAATAATGGTGAGGTGATAAATAAATGATTGATGTATTATTAATTGATCAGGAATATCTGTTTCAGCAGGCTTTTGGCAAAATGCTGGAGGATATGGATAACTGTCGTCTGGTCGGGGTGGCAGAAAACGAATCAGAAGCAATGCAGTTAGTGAACAGGTATCATCCTCAGGTGATTTTCTCAGATGTAATGATTGGAGAAGAAAATGGTATCGAATTATGCCAAAGGATAAAAGAACTTGTTCCGTCTGCGTTGACGTATATATTATCAAGCTATTGTAATTTTAAATTAATTCAGAATTCTATGATGGCTGGAATCAAAGAATATCTGCTAAAACCACTCTCCCGAAGCAAACTGACAGCATTGTTGACAGAACGTCAGGTGCAGGAGAAAGAGGAGAATGAGAATGCAAGCCAGATATATGAAGCAATTGAAAAAAGAGACTATAAAAAAGCATATGTTACTGCTGAATTATTTATAAAGGACTGTTTTGATAAAACAGAAGATGCTCATAAAAAAGAAAATTTGGAAGCAATAGCATCCCGTCTGATTTATATGGTTCCGGGAATGGATAAAAAACAGAAAGCATATTATCTTCGGAAGTATGAATTAACATCGAAAACGGTGTCGCATCCGGTTTTTGGTTATTGCTGGCTGGTTGAGATTGTCACAGAGGTGTTCCGACAGCTCTGTGTGTTAAAATATACCCATATGAGCAGGGTGATGCAATATATAGAAAAACATATCAATGATGAAATATCCCTGTCAGACCTTGCGGAGCAGGCCGGAATCAGTAGTGGGTACCTGAGTCGTATTTTTAAAAAGTATTATCATATCAGTGTGGTGGATTATATCCATCTTCGCAAAATTCAGACAGCGAAATATTATATGGTAACTACAGAAATGAATATATCTGATATTTCCTTTTTGCTGGGCTACAGCGAACCGGGATACTTCTGTAAAATATTTAAAAAATATGAAGGGATGACTCCTTCATCCTTCTATAGCCGTCATATAAAAAAAACGGAAACAGATTAAGGACAGAAAAAATAACTGCTCTGCAATTCAGACGATACTGAAAATACAGAGCAGTTATTTTATATAGGGATTTAAAGAAAAGGCTTAATCAATTAGTTAAAATCTTGCCCATGGATCGGAGTGGCGAATACGTTCGTCCGAAGCCCTGGATAGAATGGAGGAGCAATGATCCAGAAGAAAATCACTCTGCGAATCCGTGAGATTTCGTTTTTGCAGAAATTCTATGGCTTTCTGACAAAGCTGTTCGGTCTCAAATACAGCATATTTTCCGTTTTCTTTTAAGGAAATCAGAACCAGTCCGTTTATGGAATCGTAAGTACTCTTTCCCAGAATCGGAAGATTCTTCAACCCTTCATGTTCCCATTTATAATATGGTTTATATGTTTTGTTGATAAGATATATTAATGAAATGTAAGAAGTTATAAATTCGTTCAGTGCACGAAAAGCGGAAACAAAGTGTCCGCGTTTCAGACAACGCGGCAGATTATACTGCCCGCTTTGCGCAATCTGCGTGCAATAAAATGCCAGACGTTTCAGCCAGACATCCTTTGGATAATGTTTGAGCAACCCTTCACGGATTCGTGTGAATTCTCCCAGATTATCCATAAAAATACGGCCGTTTGTTGCGGTGGAAAGCGGAATATCGTCCAGTTGAAGCCATAAATTAAGATTGTCAGGAATTTCGTGGATGGATAGAAATTTTTCGTAAAAGTCTTCAATGGTCAACACACCTGTCCTTCCTGCTCCCAGGGGGGAAGTGCTGCGCGATTCAAAACAACCGTATTTTTTTGGAAGCTGCTGTATGCGTCCGACAAGCCTGTTTCCATAAATGTTCCAGTCTTTTTTTGGAATAAATATCTGGAAAGCCGGACCAAAATCATGGTCCCTGGAGACCGCATCATCAAATCCAAAACATTCCGAACCTTCACCAACAAGGCCTGCAGCCATTCTCGGAAGGCATTCGGGGAATTCTTTTTTTAGCATTGGATAGCAGACATCAAAAAAATATGCCTCGGCGATATCCAATCCCTTACTGTCTTTTTGGATGGAGTATTTCTTTTGGGTTACTGCCTGAAGAACAGAAGCACTGAGGTCTGCAGCAGAGAGTGAGGAAGACGTGGCTTCTGTTTCCTGTGCTTCCTGTCCCGATGCCGGTACGGAGCTTTCTGTTATAGTAGACGGCAGATGCGCACAGGCGCGTTTGTAATTTTGAAGACTGTAAAGATAACTTTCGCTTTCTTTCCCCAGTTTTTGGGAGCTGATTGCAAGCGCAGTCTCAAAACATTCTTTTGCCTGTCTGAAATTATTTTCTTCATAATAAATGATACCCAGATTATTCATTGCAGCCGCATAAAGCACAGAAGCGTGCTCCAGGTGCTTTTCGAAAATGGAGATGGCCTTATTTAAGCAAAGGATTGCCTTCTCCTTCTGCCCTGTGTGTTTATAGGGTTCTACCAGATTGTTTAAAGTAACACCATAAAGAATTTCGTGGGTAGTATCATTTTTTAAAATATCCAGACTGAGAAGATGGAGAGGAATG
>JALEIY010000002.1 GCA_022769785.1 Eubacterium sp. | reverse complement strand
CCTTAATGTTTGGATGGGTAATCTGATTCAGCAGTGCCAGTTTTTCAGAATCCGAAAAAACAATCGCGGAAAGAGAAGGACGGTCAATCCATCCTCCCTCTCCGAGAATCTCCTCTCCAAAGGCATCCACAATCTGCCGGTAGCTCACAGCTCCCGGCTCCATTAAATCATGACCGACCAAATCCGCCAGTATTACTCTGGCACCAAACTCTTCCGAAAGCATTTTCATGACAACACTTTTGCCGGAGCCAACACCGCCGGTAACACCGATTACTTTTTTTCTTTTATTTTGCGTCATACCAGTTTTGCCCCTCTTCCATATCAATCAGGAGCGGCACTCTTAAATCAGCGGCTCCGGTCATTTCTTCGGCCAGAATCTCTTTCACCCGCTCCTTCTCCTCTTCTTTCGTTTCAATCAGCAGCTCATCATGAATCTGAAGAATCAGACGGGAGGCAAGCTTTTCTTCCCGCAGTCTGCGGCTCACCCTTATCATGGCTATCTTTATGATATCCGCTGCCGTCCCCTGAATCGAAGAATTCATGGCAGCTCTCTCTCCAAAGCTTCTTTGCATAAAATTGGAGGAGGAAAGCTCCGGAATCGGACGGATTCGACCATACAGTGTTTTTACATAACCATTTTCTTTGGCAAAGGCCACATTGCCATCCAGATATTTTTTAATGCCCGGATAAGTCTTAAAATACCGCTCAATATAATCATTGGCCTCCTGCCTTGTGATATTCAAATCCTGACTGAGCCCGAAGGCACTGATTCCATAAACAATCCCGAAATTTACCGCTTTCGCATTCCGGCGAAGAAGCGGTGTCACCTCAGAAACCGGCACTCCGAATACCTGAGAGGCAGTGGCAGTATGGATATCGGCATTATGACGGTAAGCCTGAATCAGATTCTCATCCTCAGCCATATGAGCCAGCACACGAAGCTCAATCTGCGAATAATCGGCACTTAAGAAAAGATAACCCGGTTCCGGAACGAAAACCTTTCGGATTTCCCGTCCGAGGGGCATCCGAATCGGAATATTCTGAAGGTTCGGGTCAGAGCTTGAAAGTCTTCCGGTTGCGGTTACCTTTTGATGAAAAATTCCGTGAATCTTGCCGTCTTCCCGGATAAATGCCGCCAAACCGTCGGCATAGGTAGATTTTAACTTGGTAAGCTGACGATACTCCAGAATATCAGAAACAATCGGATAATCCGGTGCCAGCTTTTCCAGAATATCCGCACTGGTGGAATAGCCGGTTTTGGTTTTTTTGGCAAATGGCATTTTCAGGTCTTCAAATAAAATGACGCCAAGCTGTTTCGGCGAGTTAATATTAAACTCTTTGCCCGCCTGTGTGTGAATGGAGGATTCCAGTTCGGCAATCCGTCCCGTAAGCCGCTCTCCGTATTCCCGAAGAGCATCCTTTTCCACACGGATTCCGTATTTTTCCATATCAAATAATGTCGGAACCGTCGGTCTTTCAATTTCTTCATACAGCTGACAAAGCTCCATATCACGAAGCTTTTCTTTTAAAATCGGCTCTGCCAGATAAGGTACGGCAGAAAACAGACCGGCTGCATGAACCAGCTTTTCATCCGAGGCGGAAAATACCTCACCAAAATCCTTCTTTTTACAGAGCTCTTTTCGGGACGGCACTGCCATGTCCAGATAATCCCCGGCCAAATCATCATAATCATAAGAGGCTTTTAAAGGGCTGAGCAGATAAGCCATCAGGCCCACATCTTCAATCTGAGTCTCATATTCTCTTGTTTTTTCTTCAAAATGCAGCAACGCCTTGTAGTCTAAAACTGCCAGCTTTGTCTGTTGATTTAAAAGATAAAGAATCTGCTCTTTCAAATCATCCGTTGAAACAGTTTCCCCAGTCAGAAGTATAACGGTTTCCTCCTTACCGGTCAGAGAAAGTCCCGGGCAGTTCGTACCGGTTCCAAGAAGTCCCAGCCCAATACGGTCTTCCTTTGCCAGCTCTTCCACTGTCCTGCTTATTTTTTCTTTCTCCGTCAGGCAGGTGACCTTCAAAAGATTATCTTCCTTCTGGTCTTCTTCAAAATATTTGAAAAGGCTCTTAAGCTCCAGCTTTTTAAACAGGTGATAGGCTTCCTTTGTAAAAAGACTGCCGATTCTGGCATCCCGAAACTCATACTCCAGAGAGCAGTCGGTTTTTATGGTTGCCAGCTCTTTACTGAATATGGCCTGTTCATAATACTCACTCAGATTATTTCTGGCTTTTGTCGGTTTGACTTCTTCAAGATGCTCGTAAGCATTTTCGATGGAATGCCAGGACTGAATCAGCTTTGCTGCTGTTTTCTCTCCGATTCCCGGCACTCCTGGAATATTGTCGGAAGTATCTCCCATAAGTCCCTTCATATCAATAAATTCTGTGGGGGTCACTCCATAAAGGCTTTCCACGTCTTTTTCAAAATAGTCCTCGGTCACGGTATTTCCGCCACGGGTTTTTGGAATCTTTATTTTCACATGATTGGTAGCAAGCTGCAGTAAATCCCGGTCTCCGGAAACAATGACCACTTCATACCCGGCATCCTCTGCTTCATGACCAATGGTACCAAGAATATCGTCGGCTTCGATTCCCGCCTGGGTAATCACCGGCACCTCCATGGCCTTAAGCAGTTCTTTCATCAAAGGCACCTGCTGCCTTAATTCTTCCGGCATCGGCTTCCGGTTTCCTTTATATTCTTTATATTTTAAATGGCGAAACGTCGGCTCCTTCCTATCGAAAGCCACCAGAAGATGCGTTGGTTTCTCTTCATCCACATAGCGGAGCATAATATTTAAAAAGCCCAGCACCGCATTCGTATGGATTCCTTCTGCATTGGTCAGCACCGGGAGCCCGTAAAATGCCCGGTTTAACAGACTGTGCCCATCCAGAAGCATAATTTTATCTGCCATTTTTCGTCTCCTCTCTGTTGATTCTATCGGTGCTTACGCATCCTTTAAAAATGCAGCATAGCCTTTTTGGGCCTCAAAAAGGTCCGCCTTGCTGATGATTTCACATGGTGCGTGCATACTCAGTACCGCAACGCCGCTGTCTACGACCTCCATGCCGTAAAGTGCTGCAATGTAGGCTATGGTTCCACCGCCGCCAAAATCAACCTTTCCAAGCTCTGCCGTCTGGAAAGACACCTGATTGTCATCGAAAATCCGGCGAAGCTGTGCCAGATATTCTGCATTGGCATCGTTGGAGCCGGATTTTCCTCTGGCACCGGTATACTTGTTAATCACAAGCCCCTGGCCCAGAAATGCACAGTTTTTCTTCTCAAATGCTTCGCTGTAAGCCGGGTCATAGGCTGCACTCACATCGGAAGAAAGCATTTTCGAGCGGGCAAGTGTCCGCCGAAGAGCCAGGCCGGATTCCTCTCCGGAAAGTGCCAGCACTTCTGCCACCATATTTTCAAAAAACATGGACTGCATTCCGGTGGCACCCACACTTCCGATTTCTTCTTTATCAACCAGGAGGCAGCAGGAAGTACGAACTCCCGTCTCTGCTTCCATCATAGCCACAAAGGAAGGATAGGCACATACTCTGTCATCATGTCCGTAGCCGGCAATCATGCTCCGGTCCAGACCGCAGTCTCTGGCAGGGCCTGCCGGAACCGCTTCAATCTCTGCAGAAATGAAATCCTCTTCCTCAATTCCGTATTTTTCCTTTAACAGACGCAGTACGTTTGCCTTCACCGCATCTTTTTCTTCTCCTTTTAACGGGATACTTCCCACCAGAATATCAAGATTTTCTCCGGTAACTGCCTCTGAAGCCTTTTTTTCCATCTGCTGTCCTGCCAGATGAATTAAAAGGTCTGTCACATAAACTACCGGGTCATTTTCATCTTCACCGATATTGACCGTAAGCACAGTTCCATCCTTCTTTGCCACCACGCCGTGAAGTGCCAATGGAATCGTTACCCACTGATATTTTTTGATACCCCCGTAATAATGAGTATCTAAAAATGCCATCTCTGAATCTTCATAAAGCGGATTCTGCTTTAAATCAAGCCGCGGAGAATCAATGTGCGCACATAAAATATTCATTCCATCGGTAAGTGGACCGGTACCAATCCGGAAAAGAGCCAGGGCCTTACCCATACAGGAAGCATATATCCGGTCTCCCGGCTGCAGCTTTTCTCCTTTTTCAATCAGAACTTCCAGTGACTGATATCCGTTTTTTTCTGCTTCTTTCACAAAATAATCCGTACATTCCCGTTCGGTTTTACAGTTGCTTAAAAAATCTTTATAGCGATTCGCCAGTATCTCTGTGGCACTTCGCTCTGTTTCTTCGTATTTTAACCAAGCGTTTGTTCTCATTATTATGCCTCCAAACTTTTACATCTTTCATATCTGATATAGCATATCACAAATAAGGGCAGCCCGTCAAAAGCTGCTCCTTATTTTTTCAAGTTCTTCTATATCCAGTTTCTTTTCCGGTCCTTCCACCAGAAGGACAATATTTTCCGAACAAAAGACTTCCCTGCATATCTGTGTCATTCTGTCGGCACTTACGGCAGCATAAGCCTGCGCCCTCTGTTCAACTCCCCTGCATTTAAAATCAAGAATATGATTTTCGTATGCCATTGTCCAGTTATAATCTTCCGCATCATCCTCCAGCAGGTGAGCATTATCCACATAAGAAGGCATGGCATAGGTTAAAGAATCGCCGATTCCTTTTTTCAGATTGGAAAATACATCAAAAACTTCCCTGACAGAAGCAGAGAGATTTTTGGGCTGCACCTCATACATAAACCGGATATTGGCCAGATTTTTGTATTCCTCCAGCCAGGCATCATAGCTGTAAATGTATCCCTTTTTTTCAGAGAGCGCCTGGTGGATTTTACAGAAATCTCCTTCAAATAAAATGTCATAAAGAAGCTGTCTTTCCGGAGGGCTGTATTTTTGTGCATCAAGGTCAATGCCAAAACAGACTGTCGTCGTCTCCCCTTTTTTGTAATAAACCTTTTTCTTTCTGTGAAAAAAGGCTTCCGGCTTTGGAGCAATGTTATTCCGGCAAAGACATTTCTCCGGCAAAGTTCGGGAGGACAGCAGGGTATCAAGATATTCCAAATCATCCTCAGGAAACTGTCCGGTAACATATAAGAAAAAGTTCCCGGGAGAAAAAATCTCCTGCTGAAAATCAGACAGTTCCTTTTTTGTAATGGCAGACAATCCTTTTTTCCGACCGGCAATCGGAAGGACAAGGGAAGTATTTTTCCATATGGTTTTCTGGGCAAAGGACGCCAGAGAGGCTTTCTCATCCTGCTCTCTGATTTCTGCCTTTATCCGTTTGCGTTCCGTATCAATTTCTTTTTCCGGTAAAACAAGGGGTTCCATAACCTTTGTTAGAATCTGTGCTGCCTCCCGGAAATGCTCCGGCGCACCTGTGATAAAAAACACCATAAATTCCTTATAGGTGGCTGCGTTAAACACCAGTCCCAGCCGGTCCAGGGTCTGATAAAGACTCTCTCCCATACCATAATGAATATTACGAAAAACAATGTGTTCAAAAAAATGGGAGATTCCGTTATTTTCTTTATTCTCATACATGGAACCGGCTTTAACATAAAGACTCAGGCAGAAGCTGTGCAGATGACTGCCGCTGTCATGATATATTGTCACCCCACCCGATGTGATATATTCTGTTTCCATGAAATTACCTCTTTTACCGCTTTGAGCATTTGTCATTTTGCGGCATACTTTATTTTATTTTCTTTCGGAAGGTTCCTCAGAAATATTGACGGTATTAAAATCCTCCCTGTCCAGAAGGGATAAATCCATCTTCGGAAGCTCCGGATGTTTTTTCTCCGGCTTCTCATTCTCGTCCACAATAAAGGAGACAAGCAACGCATCCTGATTGACCTCATCACCGTCCTGCACATAAATTTTATCGACAAAGCCGTTAATTTTGGAGGTGACTGTCGTTTCCATCTTCATGGCCTCGATGGTCATTAAAGGCATATTTTTCGTCACTCTGTCACCCTCTTTGATGCGGATATCGCAGATTCTGCCCGGCAGAGAAGCACCCAGATGACCCGGATTTTTATGGTCCGTTTTCAGTCTGCGGTCTGCCTTCACCTCAAAGTTCTTATCCAGGATACGAATCTCCCGGTAAAATCCGTTGACTTCAAACTCCAGTGTCCGGTAGCCTTTTTCGTCGGGCTCGGACTTACGGATAAATTTAATCAGAATATCATTGCCTTCCTCCATCTGGATGGTTGTCTCTTCATTTGGACGCAGGCCATAAAAATAGACATGGCTTTCCAGCTTGGAAACGTCATTATAAGCCTGAAAATGTTCACAGTAGTCTTCATAAACTTTCGGATACAGCGCATAGCTTAATACCTTCTGTTCCATGACCTCCGGCCGTTCCATGGTTTCCATATAATAGTTCTCCCGCAGATGGCGTGCAATGGCGTCAAAATCCTCATCCGGTAAAAGAAGTCCCGGACGCACCGTAATCGGTTCTTCTCCTTTTAAGACAATCTTCTGGAATTCCTCCGGAAAACCTCCCTCCGGCTGTCCGAGAAGTCCTTTAAAATAATCCACAACCGACTTCGGATAGGATAAATCTCTGCCCTCGGTCAGAATATTGTCTTTGGTCAGATTATTTTTCATCATAAAGATTGCCAAATCGCCTACCACCTTGGAAGTCGGTGTCACTTTGATAATGTGTCCTAAAAGCTCATCGGCCTCCCGATACAGCCGGCGGACATCCTCATAGCGGTCTCCCGCATTCATGGATTTCAGCTGCGCCTCCAGATTGGAATACTGTCCACCCGGAATCTCATATTTATAAATCTCTGTATTTGGTGCATCTATATCACTCTCAAATACTTTATATACTTTTCTCTCATGGCGGTAATAATTATTCAGAACCTCCAGACCGTCTGTGTCGATGCCGGTGTCTCTCTCCGTTCCCTTTAAGGCCTCCACAAGAGCATTCATGGAAGGCTGGCTGGTCAGAGAGCTCATAGAGCCGATGGCACAGTCCACAATATCCACTCCGGCTTCGGCAGCCATCAGACAGGTGCCGATTCCGTTTCCGGTGGTATCATGGGTGTGAAGATGCACCGGAATCTTCAGTTCCTCCTTAAGTGCCGAGACAAGCATTCTGGCAGCATAAGGTTTCAGAAGTGCGGCCATATCCTTAATTACCACACAGTGACAACCCATGGACTCCAGTTCCTTTGCCATTTTTACATAATAATCCAGTGTATATTTCGTCTCCTTCGGGTCTAACAGATTGCCGGTGTAGCAGATGGCGCCTTCTACAATCTTTCCGGTTTTTAAGGCCTCTTCCACCGGCAGCTTCATATTTTCCAGCCAGTTCAGGCTGTCAAAAATACGATAAACATCAATGCCATGGTCGCTGGAAACCTTGATGAACTTCCGGATGACATTGTCCGGATACGTGCGGTATCCCACCACATTGGAGGCCCGAAGCAGCATCTGAATGAGCACGTTCGGCATACGCTCCCGCAGAATATCCAGCCGTTTCCAAGGCGATTCCTTCAGGAAACGATAGGCCGTATCATAAGTCGCTCCTCCCCATGCCTCCACGGAAAAGGAATCCTTAAGATAAAGATTCGTCGCCCTGGCAGCTCCCGCAATCTCTTTGGTACGCATTCTTGTTGCCATAAGGGACTGCTGCGCATCCCGCATGGTTGTATCGGTAATATAAAGCTTTTTACTCCGGTATACCTTCTGGGTAAATTCCCTGGCCCCCAGGCGCAGAAATTCATCTCTCGTTCCCCGAACCGGTTTTGAAGTATCAATGTCCGGCACCTTCCGGTCTTCAAGATAAGGCTTTGGTCCCGGATTGACATTGACCATTTTGTTCGCAAGGAATTCAAGAATCTTCGTTGTCCGGTCCAGACGGTAATGAAGCTCAAAAAGCTCCGGCGTTTCCTGAATAAATGTCGTATAACATTTTCCTTCCTGAAAAGCTTCATGATTCAAAACATTAATTAAAAATGTCATATTCGTCTTAATACCGTTAATCCGAAACTCCTTCAGACAGCGCACGGACTTTCTAATGGCGCCTTCGAAGGTTCGGTCATGGGAAACCACCTTTACCAGAAGGCTGTCATAATGCGGCGTAATCACGGCACCGGCATAGGCATTGCCCCCGTCTAAACGGATTCCGTTTCCGGAGCTGGAACGGTAAAGGTCGATTTTTCCGTTATCCGGCAGGAAATGATTGGCCGGGTCTTCGGTGGTCACCCGGGCCTGAATGGAAAATCCGTTACATTTTACCTCGTTCTGGGAATAAATGTGAATCGCCGGCGAATTCAGCGGATATCCCTGTGCAATCAGAATCTGGCATACCACAATATCAATACCGGTTATCATTTCCGAAACCGTATGCTCCACCTGAATCCGCGGATTCATTTCTATAAAATAAGGATGAAACTCCTCGTCTACAAGAAACTCCATGGTTCCCGCATTGCTGTAGCCCACTCTTCGGGCAAGTCTCCTTGCACTGTCCAGAATCTTCTTTCTCGTATCCTCCGGAATCGACCAGGCCGGTGCAAATTCAATGACCTTCTGATTGCGTCTCTGTACCGAACAGTCTCTGTCATAAAGATGAACGATATTTCCATAATTATCGCCTAAAATCTGCACTTCAATATGCTTTGGATGAATCAGATATTTCTCCAGAAACAGCTTGGCCTCTCCAAATGCTCTCTTGGATTCGTTGGTCGCTTTCTCAAAAGCCTCTTCCATTTCCTCTTTTTTGTATACAATTCTCATTCCCCGGCCGCCGCCGCCATTGGATGCCTTCAGCATCACCGGATAACCAATGTCATCGGCTACCAGAGCTGCTTCCTTCGCATCGCGAAGCACGGTCTGACTTCCGCTGATAATCGGCACACGACTCTCTTCTGCCGCCTGCTTGGCCGAAATCTTATCTCCCATGATATTCATGGCTTCCACAGTCGGACCGATAAATACAATATCATTTTCCCGGCAGGCCTGGGCAAATTCCGGACTTTCTGATAAAAATCCATATCCCGGATGAATGGCATCTGCCTTTTTTTCCTTTGCAATCCGGATAATGGTCGGAATGTCCAGATAAGCATCCACCGGTCCTTTTCCCGGATTCAGCGGATATGCCTCGTCTGCTTTGGTGCGAAACAGCGCATATCGGTCCTCTTTGGAATATACCGCAATGGACCCGATTCCCAGCTCCTCCAGAGCTCTGAAAATGCGAATCGCAATCTCTCCCCGGTTCGCCACCAATACTTTTTTAAACTTCTTTATTCTTACATCCATGATTGTACCTCCACCAATTCAAAAAGGCCCTGGCCGGCCGAAAAATTGCCTGCCAAAACAGCCTTTTCACTAAGATAAGTATATCGACAACGGATGCAGAAAACAAGGGGATTTTACGAAATTTTCCTAATATTCAGATGATATTTTCACAAATTATCTACACTTTTTCTGATATTTATGGTACTATATTTACAAAGAATTCACAGACCGGTTACAGAGAAAGGGTTGAATATATGAAGGTATTATTATTGAACGGCAGTCCACACCCGGAAGGCTGCACTGCCCGCGCATTGAAAGAGATTATTACAGTTCTTGAAGCAGAAGGAATTGAAACAGAGGTTCTTCAGGTCGGCATCCATACGGTTCGAGGCTGTAAGGGATGCGGTATGTGCCGCAAGAACAAACTGGGCAAATGTATTTTCGGAGACGACCCGGTGAATGTTGCCATTGCAAAAATGGCAGAATGTGACGGACTGATTGTTGGTTCCCCGGTTCATTTTGCTTCGGCAGCCGGTGACATCACCTCATTTCTTGACCGTATGTTTTATGCCAGCGGCGGATTTGCCCACAAACCGGGCGCTGCCATCGTAAGCTGCCGTCGTGCCGGTTCTACCGCTGCTTTGGAACAGCTGAACAAGTATTTCATGATAAGCAATATGCCTCTGGTTCCTTCCGCTTACTGGAACATGGTTCACGGCAACACACCGGAGGAAGTGGAACACGACGAAGAAGGCCTCATGGTTATGCGTACCGTCGGTCGTAATATGGCGTGGATGCTTAAATCCATCGAAGCCGGTAAGGCAGCCGGACTGACACCTCCGGCACCGGAGAAAAAGGTTCGCACCAATTTTATCCGTCTTCCGAAGGAAAAGAATTTTGCTCCTTATTTTACTTCCTATAATAAGGTCAACAAAGAATATCAGGACGAAGATTAATCCGATATCTGATTTTTCAAAACTGTCGCTGTAAATGTAAGCCGGCCTGAACACGAACGGGCTGCATTTACTGCGGCAGTTTTTTTCATATGCATTATAATCAAGAATCTCTTCTCTCCTTGCCTTTTCTATCGTTTCGTGTTATTTTCTACTGTAAGCGTTTAAAAAAGAAATTGAGGGAAATATAATGATTCAATCTGTAAAACACAAATTTTTCGGCGACAGACAGTTTTACCAGATGGTTCTCGCCATCGCCGTGCCTATCATGATACAAAATGGCATCACCAATTTTGTCAGTCTTCTTGACAATATCATGGTGGGGCGCATCGGCACGGAACAGATGTCCGGTGTTGCCATTGTAAATCAGTTATTATTTGTATATTATATCTGCATTTTCGGCGGTCTTGCCGGTGCGGGGATTTTTACTGCCCAGTATTTTGGACAAAAAGATGACGAGGGTATCCGCCATACCTTCCGCTATAAGCTGTGGATGTCATTAATTCTGACCGCAGGCGCCATGTTAATTTTTATCATTTTCGGTCGGGGACTGATTGGAATGTACCTTTCCGGAAATGCGGACGGTGGAGACCCGACCGCCACCATGGCTTACGGACTACGCTATTTGAAGGTGATGTTTCTCGGGCTTCCGCCTTTTATGATTCTTCAGGTTTATGCCAG
The DNA here is from genome assembly GCA_022769785.1 of Eubacterium sp. GTDB lineage: Bacteria > Bacillota > Clostridia > Lachnospirales > Lachnospiraceae > Anaerobutyricum. Next base: position 9,204 of record JALEIY010000002.1, on the reverse strand, counting down.
CACTTTGCGTGAATGCGGGGAAACGGTTGTTCCCATGAAGGCCGGAATCGCAGCGGTATGTGTGAATCTGGTTTTCAATTATCTGCTTATCTACGGTAAGCTGGGGCTGCCTGCCCTGGGTGTAGTCGGTGCTGCGGCGGCGACTTCTCTGTCCCGCTATGTGGAGGCTATCATCGTCATTGTCTGGACCCATAAAAACACAGAGAAAAATACTTATATTAAGGGAATGTACCGCAGTCTCAGGCTGCCTCTTTCTCTTGCCACAAAATACTTTACAAAAGGCCTGCCTCTTTTGTTAAATGAGACCATGTGGGCGGCAGGTATGGCTATCCTGACCCAATGCTATTCTCTGCGGGGGCTGAATGTAATTGCTGCTTTAAATATTGCCAATACGATTAATAACGTATTTATTGTGGTTTTTGTCGCTATGGGAGATGCTGTTGCCATTATTGTCGGACAGCTTCTTGGAGCCGGCAAAATGGAAGAAGCACGGGATACCGATACAAAGATTATCGTTTTTTCTGTGGTATCCTGTATTTTTATTGCGGCGGCTATGGCTTTGATTGCACCATTCTTCCCGGAAATATATAACACCACCGCAGAGGCCCGAAGGCTGGCTGTCCGTTTTATTCTTGCTCAGGCAGTTTTTATGCCGCAGAACGCTTTTATTCATGCCGCCTACTTTACCCTGCGCTCCGGAGGAAAAACTGTGATTACTTTCCTTTTTGACAGTGTTTACGTCTGGTGTATCAGCATTCCGATTGCATTTGTTTTAAGCCGATTTACTTCTATTTATGTGGTATGGATTTTAGTCTTTGTTCAGATTGGGGACTGGATTAAATGTATCATTGGTTTTTACCTTGTCAAAAAAGGAGTCTGGATACAGAATATCGTTACCAATTCATAGTTTGATGCATACAAAAAACCAGCATCTCTCCCCTTTTTCAGGGAAAAGATGCTGGTTTTGTTTTTACTGATGCAGGCTTTCGCCATTGGTGGCAATGACATTTTTATACCAGTCGAAGGATTTCTTTTTATAACGCTCCAGCGTACCGCTTCCGTCATCGTTGCGATCCACATAGATAAAGCCGTATCTTTTTTTCAGTTCGGCGGTGGAGGCGCTGACAATATCAATACAGCCCCATGTGGTATAGCCCATAATCTCCACACCGTCTTTGATGGCTTCCTCTACCTGAAGGAGATGATCGCGCAGATAATCAATGCGGTAGTCATCTTCAACTGTTTTATTTCCATTGGCATCTGTAATCAGTTCATCCACAGCTCCCAGCCCGTTTTCCACGATAAACAGTGGAATCTGGTAGCGGTCGTAGAACTGGTTCAACACATAACGAAGACCTTTTGGGTCAATCTGCCAGCCCCATTCGGATGCTTTAAGGGTCGGGTTCGGTACACCGCCGAGGAGGTTTCCGGTGCCCTGAGCCTGCTTTTCCTTATCCGCAGTGGCGCAGGTACTCATATAGTAGCTGAATGACAAAAAGTCCACTGTGTTGTTTTTTAATAATTCTTCATCGCCCGGTTCAAAATGAATCTCAATGCCTTTTTCTCTCAGATAACGCTTCATATATCCCGGATATTCTCCGCGAACATGCATATCTGCAAAGCAGAGATTCTTATGGTCATCTTCCATGGCCTGAATTACATCATCCGGTGAAGGGGTCAGCGGATACGTCGGCATACTCAGAACCATACATCCGATTTTGGCTTCCGGCATTATCTCATGTCCAATCTTAGTAGCCAGCGCACTGGCCACAAATTCATGATGAATTGCCTGATAAAGGTCCTGTTCGGAAAGCTGCTCTGCAGGTGTATAAATACCTCCGCTTAAGAACGGAGCATGAAGAATCGAATTAATTTCATTGAAGGTCAGCCAGTATCTGACCTTTCCTTTATAGCGTTCAAACACTGTACGGACATATCTTTCATAAAATCCAATCATTTTCCGGTTTACCCAACCGTCATATTCTCTGGACAAATGAAGCGGAGTCTCATAATGAGAAAGAGTAACCAGCGGTTCAATACCGTATTTATGGCATTCGTCAAAAAGGTCATCATAAAATTGAAGTCCCTTTTCGTTCGGCTCTGTCTCATCCCCATTCGGGAAAATACGGCTCCATGCAATGGAAGTCCGAAATACCTTAAATCCCATTTCAGCAAAAAGCTTTATGTCTTCTTTATATCGGTGATAAAAATCAATACCGATAAGCTTCATATTATCTTCTGTCGGTACCTCTGTCCGGCTGCCCCGAATTCCCTGCGGCATTACATCCTGAATGGAAAGCCCTTTTCCGTCTTCGTTGTAAGCACCCTCAAGCTGGTTGGCTGCCACAGCACCGCCCCATAAAAAATCTTTTGGAAATACGCTCATTTTTCCCCTCCGGTTTCTGATAGTATGTTAATTCGTTTATTTCTCTCTGAGAATCAGCAGGACATCCTCCAGAAATGGATGCATTTCTGTCAATGTAACACCGTCTCTGATTTCCATGTCAAGACTTGCCACTCTTTTCTTTGAAAGATCCAGTGCCTGACACACATAATGCTTTAACTCTTTACGAATACAGAGTTTTGTATTATAAGGCAGGTAAATCAGATAAATTCCGTTTCCCTCTGCCATGCGAATCTCACTGTCTGCCTCTTCCAGCAACTCATTACATGGAAGCAGTTTATCAATCCCGTACATTTCAAACATTCGCGGAATCATCCCATAATCCCAGGCACCCGGGAACTGAATGGCATTCTCCCAGGACTGTGGTTCATCAAAGCCTTCTCCCAGGATTGGATTTGCCAAACATCCTGTTTTTTTCCAGTTCCAGATTCCATGGGCACCGTAGGTCACTCCGGCACAGGCGCCGCTTAAGAGACTGCTCCAGGCAGCTTTTCGGATATCCCTTGCCTCAAATCTTCCGTATTTTTTCCGGCTGTATCCCATCTGCTCATAACATGGTTCTGCATTAATAACCGGTTTTCCGGGATATTTTTTGCGAAATCTTTCCGGCAGAATCCATGCCATATCCTGTCCATCCACATTATGTCCGGACTGGAACATGAAAAAGTCGAGACGCTTTGCAAACTGTTCCGGAATATAATCATATCCTCTTTTGATATGCATGGTTTTTAAAGAGTCCGGACTTTTTTCACAGAGAACGGAAAGTGCTTTTTCATAATAACGAACGGCTTCTTCCGTATCAAAATCCGTGTCTCCGCTCACCACATATATGGGTTCAAATTCTTCAAATTCCCGCACCACTTTTTCTGTGTATTCTTCTACCATCTCTTCCGGCATGACATTGATATCCGTCATCCGACTTCCCCAGGTTCCAGGTACGTAATTCAGCCACAGAACCACCAGGGCAAGCTGGAAGCCTTCTTCCTTTGCCATACGGCACATTTGCCTTGCGCGGTCATAATAGTCTTTCTCCCACCGGGAAAAATCCATTTTCTGTCCATCCTCTGTGGCAAAGGGGTAAACACCCACATCTGTCATACAACGGTCCCATTGGGGAAGGGTATTAATCTGCAGCACCGTAAAGCCCTGTGCTTTTCTGGTCTTCAGATAATACCGCCATTCCTCCATGGTCACATTGGTAAAGGCACTCCAGATGGTATCCGCAAGATAAAAGAAGGGTTTATTGTCCAAGGTAAAACTGCATTTATTTTCTCCGACTTTTAATCTTCCCATCGAAATCCTCCGTTTTATTTTGAGATGCAGCAAAGGACTGCTTCGCCTGCTTTCTTTTCTCCCATCTGCATCGGTTTAATCTGCTCATAGGCATCACTGTTGGCTACAACTACCGGAATCACGGTATCGAGACCGGCTTCTTTAATTACATCAAGGTCTACATCCACCAAAAGCTCTCCGGTTTTCACAGCCTGACCGACTTCCACTTTTGTGAGGAATCCTTTTCCATTTAAGGAAACGGTATCCATTCCGATATGAATCAGAATCTCTGCTCCGTTTGCGGTGGTAATTCCTACCGCATGACCGGTTTCATAGACTGCACTGATAACACCATCACAAGGTGCACATACTTTTCCATCGGCCGGAATCATGGCAAAGCCTTTACCAAGAAGCTCACTGGAAAATGCATCATCTTTCACATCACTTAAAGGAATCATGGTCCCGTTTACCGGAGCCACCAGTTCTTCATCCTTTGATTCCGGTGCTTCTGCTTCTTCCGGTGTATTATCCAGAATCATGTCATCACTGAATCCAAAAAGGAAGGTTACAATGGCAGAACCGAAATAAGCGATGGCACAGGCAATACAAAATCCTGCAAAGCCTTTTCCGATATAGCCAGGAAGTGTTAAAATACTGGTTGAAAGAAGGGTCGGTGCTCCTGCGCCGCAGGCAGCAACGATTGCTCCTGCAATACCGGAAAATACCATTCCGATATAAAACGGTTTCTTATATTTTAATGTGATACCATAAATTGCCGGTTCGGTAATACCTGCCAGTACCGCGGAAATTGCGGCTGAACCAGATAAAGATTTCAGTTCTTTGTTCTTTGTTTTTAAGAATACACCCAGAGTCGCTCCGGCCTGAGCCATGTTATTTGGTCCGGTAATTGTAAATAATGTGTCTCTTCCGTACTGTGCAATATTGTTCATAACGATTGGAGCAAATCCCCAGTGTAAACCAAACATAACAACTACCGGCCAGAAAAGACCAAGAACAAATCCTGCAACAACCGGGCTTAAGCTTACGAGTCCGGTATATCCGGAAGCCAGAAGTTTACCGGCATTGTCCGCGATTGGTCCGATGACAAGATAAGTTGCCGGAACCATGATTACCAGACTTAACAACGGAACCATAAAGTTCTTTACCATATCCGGAAGAACCTTTTTCAGGAATTTTTCCAGTTTGGAAAATACATAAACCGAAATAATAATCGGAATAACTGATGAAGTATAGTTTACAAGAACAACCGGAATCTTACAGAAGGTAAGAACGTCTCCGTTAGAAAAAGCTCCGGTCATATCCGGATAAAGGAGCGCCGCAGCGATTGCAACAGAAATAAATTCACTGGCTCCGAACTTTCTCGCCGCTGTCACAGCCAGGAATACCGGCAGGAAATAAAAAACTCCGTCCGCTGCCGCATAAAGAATACGGTATGTTCCCATATCGGCGCTAAGCCATCCAAGAGTCGTACAGAGAATCAGGATACCCTTTAACATACCGGCACCGCACATTGCTGCCAGAATCGGAGCAAAAATACCGGAAATTGTTTCCATAAAAGTATTTACCAGATTCTTCTTTTCTCCGCCGGAAGTATCGGCCTGTCCCTCAGCCTGGCCTTTAATATCGGTATTGTTAAGAATCGCACTGTAAACCTCTCCCACGTGAGTACCGATGACCACCTGAATCTGTCCGCCGCTTTCAATCACGGAAATCACACCTTCCAGCTGCTCAAGTCTTTTCTTATCCACCTTTTTGCTGTCTTTTACCTTAAAACGCAGGCGGGTTGCACAATGGAATACAGAATTCACATTTTCTGCTCCACCGACACAAACCGCAATCTTTTTTGATAAATCGTCATAATTTTTTGCCATGTCCATCCTCCTCATCTTTTTTATCGGCAAACTGTTTGTTGATGAGTGTACTTTATCATCTCAGATTTGGTGCTTCAATCCCCCTGCGGTTTTTCTAACAATCGGTGAAAAAATGGTCTTACTGCCCTCTGGAGCAGATTCCATTTTGTATATTTACGACATTCATTTAAAGAAAATTTAGTAACCTTATTTATGTATAAATAAATCTTGTTTTATCAAAAATACTGTTGCCTTCCTGCAGCCTTGTCCGATAATATACCCGGATTATTTCCGTTTCCTCGTCCTCAATTCGACGCAGCAAATGCTTTATGGCCGCAGTATGCCTTCTCGTATGAGTTCCTTTTACAATGGTCAGCTCCAAATCTGAAAGGCTGACCGGCGGCACCGCATCAAATCCTATCAGGGAAATGTCTCTCGGAATCCGGATATGTGATTCCAACAAAGCCTGCATGGCACCCAGGGAAATCAGCGAACTTTCCAGAATATAAGCCGTCGTTCTGTGGCTGGCCCTTTCCAGGTATTCCAGCATTTTTTCTCTGGCTTCCTCAAAGGTCTTTCCCAGTGGAACAATCCGGTTTTTGGCATCTCCACACCCTCTTTTTTCCATTTCATTTAAGAAGCCTTCTCTTCTTTCCACAAAATTGAAAATCTCAATGGATTCCGCCAGATATATGATATCACTATGGCCGCAGTCCACCAGATAATCCACACAGCGGCCGATACCCTCTGCATTATCAATCAGATAACTGTCGATACCCATATCATAAAAATTATTATCTCCTACGACAATCGGAACTCCGATGTTGGAAAAATACAGGATATCATGCTTGTTCATTTCCGCACCCATCAGATAAATTCCCTTCAGCCCCTGCCGTTTCCATTCGTCCATATATTCATCCAAATCATGAATCCGCTCATCAAAACGGACAAAGAGGAACTGGTATCCTTCCTTTTTCAGCATTTTCCGCAGTTTTTCAAAATAATCCGGAACGGAAGTTCCCGGCCTGTCAAAAATAATGCCGTGTTTAATGTATTGCAGCATGAGGATTAACCCCTTATCCTTTTTTCCGTTTTCTTTCCCCTGCTGCGAATACTGTCCGGCAAAATATGCGTTTTCTTTCTCCCGGATATAGGCCAGCACTTTTTTTCTTGTTTTGTCGCTGACTCCCGGTCTCTCATTTAAAACAAGAGACACTGTGGCCTCCGACAGCCCCAGTGCCTTTGCAATATCCTTTGATTTAAATTTCAATGACATATTCCCTCTTATTCTGACACACGAATACTTTCCTTCGGTGTAACAATATAATCCACGGTCTGGTCATGCTCCTGCCTTGGAATCCGGTCAGCAATCTGGAACTCGTAAGCCAGCGCCGCAGAAGTAAATCCGGAATGTTTTTGCAGATAGCGGTCATAAAATCCTCCGCCATAACCCAGACGGTTTCCTTCCCGGTCAAAGGCCAGCCCCGGAATCAGAATAAATCCCGGCTCGTCCACCGGTGCCTGGTAAGAGGCCGGCTCCAGGATTCCATAGGCACCCGGCCGGCAGTCTTTTAATGATTTTATCTCATAAAACTCAATCTCCTGACCTTCCACCTTTGGTACCGCAACCCGTTTTCCCTGCTTCATAAATTCCGGAATCATATAGATGGTATCCGGTTCTGAACCAATCGCCACAAATGAATAAATCCACTCGGCTTCCTGAAATTCTTTTAACTGCGTCAGGCAATTGAGGAAGCCTTCGGCTGCCTGTCCAATCTGTTCCGGAGACAAGCTGTCTCTTTTTTGTCTCATTTCATCTCTCCATGCTTTTTTATCCGGATATGTCGGCATACCTGTCACACCTGCTTTCCTTTTTAGTTGCCGGAATATTTCTTTCCGTATTTTTCACCAAGGTTTGTGATACTTCCATCTTCATTTTCTATGGATATATTATTTAAAGAGCCTCTTAAATTCCGGCGGATTGCCTGAATATACTCTGTGCGAAGCTTTTTCTGCTCCTTTGCCTCCGCTTCCGTAAGCCCTTCTCCTTTTGATTTATGATAAAGTTCATTGATTCTGTCAATATCTTTCTGATTCATCTCGCTCTCCTTTTCATCCTGTGCAATTTCTTTTTTCTGCCATTATACGGGAAAAAATCTTTTTTGTAAATCATTCTGTCATTTTCTTTGCCACCGCTTCTGCCATTTTAATACCATCCATGGCGGCAGAAGTGATTCCTCCGGCATATCCCGCACCTTCTCCGCAGGGAAAAATTCCCCGGATATTCGACTGACCGCTCTCATCTCTTTCCATACGGACCGGCGAGGAGGTTCTCGTTTCCACGCCGGAAAGAATGGTATCCTCCCTATCGTACCCCGGAATCCGCCGTCCAAAGGCTTCCATGCCCTCTAACAAAGAGGTAATCACATAATCCGGAAGGCATTCCCGAAGATTGGCAAACTGCCAGTCCCCTTTCATACAGGGCTCAAATTCTCCAAAACCATTTCCTGCTCGTCCGGCCTTCAAATCCCCAAGCAGCTGCACCGGAATCTTTCCTTTCCCTGCCATAAAGGCCCGTTCTTCATATTTTCTCTGAAAATGAATTCCGGCAAGAGGATGGATGTCTCCAAAATCCTCCGGGGTTACTGTGGTAATAATGGCACTGTTGGAATTATGGCTTCCCCGGTCGTAATTACTCATTCCATTCACACACAGTCTGCCTTTTTCCGAAGAGGAATTGACGACATAACCGCCGGGACACATACAAAAGGAATACACTCCTCTTTCATTGGTACACTGATGGGTCAGCTTATAACTGGCTGTAGGCAGTATTCTATCATAGCCTTTCCCATACTGACTTTCATTAATCATTTCCGCCGGATGTTCCACCCGGACACCGATGGCAAAGGCCTTTGGTGTCATGAGAAGCTGATGCTCATGCAGCATAAAAAAGGTATCTCTGGCACTGTGTCCAATGGCTAAAATGACATTTTCGCAGCTCCATTCCGTAATCCCATCCGAATTTTGCAATAAAAGCCCCTGGAGTTTTCCGTCTTTTTGAATAATTTCTTTTACTTTTGTTCCAAAATGTATCTCTCCGCCCAGAGAAAGGATGTCTTCCCTCAGAGCGGCAACCACTCCTTTTAAAATGTCCGTCCCGATATGCGGGGTTCCTTCATAAAGAATTTCTTCCGGAGCACCATGTTTTACAAACTCCTCCAGCACGAACCGGTTTCTTCCAAAACGGTCTTTTACCAGCGTATTGAGCTTGCCATCCGAAAAGGTTCCGGCACCTCCTTCTCCAAACTGTACATTGGATTCTTCATTGAGTTCTCCCCCGGCAAAAAAATGCTCCACGGTTCTGCTTCGGTTCTCCACAGCCTCTCCCCGCTCAAATACAACCGGAGCAAATCCTGCTTTTGCCAGCACCAGTGCAGCAAATAATCCGGCCGGACCCGCCCCGACAATCACCGGTCTTTCTATGTTTTTCGGTTTTTTTGCTGCTTTGTATGGAAAATGATACTGAACCGGCTTTGAAACACTCCATTTGCTGTTTTTTAACCGGAGAATCTTATTTTCATTTTGGAAACAGGCATCAATGGTATAACTGTAATACAGCTCCGGTTTCTTTCTTGCATCAATGGATTTTTTTACAAT
>JALEIY010000219.1 GCA_022769785.1 Eubacterium sp. | reverse complement strand
GAATTACGAGCCTGTATCTTCATAATATAATCGGTTTGCTGCGCCTGAATGATGGAGCGGGCGGCTTACGAATTACAATCGATGCCGTAGGATTCCAGCAGGTTTTTCAGCTCTTCGCGGAAATTGGCGGCGGAGGAGGATAGAGAACACTCTGCAAGAGAATGAGAGCTTTTTATATTTTACCAAAGGCAAAGAATTTCTGCAATTTTATTAATATACATTTAAAGCCTCCGGCGGGGAGTTCATTTTCCCCAAAAACCGCCTCAAACTACCACCTGCACAGGAAATATGTGACAAAATGTAATCCTGGTGTAACAAAACATAGATTTTTTACAACTCCTGTTGTATAATATCTTCGATAATGAGATAATGCCGTTTTGTGTAAAGAAACGGGAATAAATATGTAAAATGGAAGTAAATAAAATGGAAGAAAATAAGATGGTTAATCAGGAGGCGCAAAAGATTATCGACGCGAGTATTGCAAGAGAGGCCGCCTGCAAAAAGAAAGTTTTAACGGATATTTTAAAAGTGGTGAACCGGATTTGTAAAGAAAAGGGACTCCGGTATTTTGCGATGGGCAAGCTTCTTTCCCAGTGTCTAGAGGGAGAGGATGCCTATCCGGAAAACGATACCTATCTGATTGGAATGTTCCGGAAGGATTATGATGTTTTCTGGGAGCAGCTGAAAAAAATAGCGGGGAAGGAGAATCTGCGTCTGGCACCGATGTATGACAGAAACGGTGTCATTGGAAGTCTGAATTCCTGCTTTTTTAAGAAGGTGGTTTTCCATGACGAGATGGGAGAACTGACGGTGAATCTTCGACTCAGAGTGGAGCCGTATGAGTACCTGCCGGAAAATGATGCAGAAAGACAGGAGTTTTTAAGAGAGGGCGCAAGGAAATCCAGAGAGTATTATTCCCTTTCCCGTAATTTCAGAGGTCTGGGAGATGGAACGAGACTGTTCGAGCTCTCTTCAAAAGATATCTTAAAACAGCGTATCCGTCGTGTGCTTACCCGGAGTGCGTTCATGAAAAGAAAAAAGGCATATCGCAAATATCTGTCTTCTTATCAGAATATGAAGAATCCGGTTTATGCCGGAAGAGTCGAGCTGATGGAGACTCCAATGCACCGCATGGATGAGATTGTACCGATTACAACCACGGAATACAATGGAATCCGCGTGATGATTCCGGCTTGTCCGGAGGCATTTGTGATGCCGGATCCGGGCAGGGAAAAGGAATGGATTCTCGAGGGACGACTGAATGCATTAAAGCTGTTTGATGAGATGACACAGGAAAATGATATTTCTTACTTTGTGATGGAGAATCTGGCCAGTGACTGTATTCATTATCAGGACTGTGGCGAGGGACATGAAGAAGAACCGTGGATGCTGGGCCTTTTGAGGAAGGATTATGAAAAAGCCATCGGGCTGCTAAAGGATAAAGAGACTGCAGGAAGCCTGATTCTAATTGAGTCCGAGGAGGAGTATCCGTATATTCGGGGTCGTCAGAGCGGATTTGTGTTAAAAGGACATGAAAAACGCAATCCGGAAGAGTATGAATGTCCGATTCTGCTCCTTCCGATGGATGCGGTTCCGGTGAAGCATTCGGAGCAGAAGTGTTTCCGTGAAGCAGTACAGGATTCCATTGATACCATGAAAAATCTTGTGGAATATGAGAAGGGTATGCTGTACCAGGAGGAAGAACCGCAGGAGGATTCCTGGGCGTACTATGAAAAGGTACAGCGGCTCAGACAGCGATACAATGAGACGGTTACGGAACCAAAGAAAGTCTTTACCATTTACAATGACAAGATTATGGTTTTGCCGGTCAGTGAGGTATTTCCGGTGGTGCGCAGACCATTCCGTGATTTTATGGTTTCCGGTCCGGCTGAAGAATATCTGTGGCACGAGAAAAAGGATGCGGCTTACACCGAACATCTGGCAGCCCGGAGAACCCAGGTGCTTAAGGTGGTGGATGAGATTTGTGTAAAGAATGACATTTCTTATTTCGCTATGGCGAATCTGGTCATTGGTGCGATGATTTATCACGATGCCGTGCCGTTTTCGGATGACAAAGACCTGGAAATCGGTCTGCTTCGGGAAGAATATGAGAAGCTGGTAAAAGTGGTTCGGGAACAGGGTGCGGATTACGGCGTTCAGCTCAATGAATATGCCGACCAGGATTCGGATTATCCGTGGGTATCGAGAAATATCACATTTACCGGAAAAGAGTATTCTCTGGTGCGTATCGTGATTCAGCCGTTTGATAAGATTCCGGAAGATTTATATCTTTACCGGGGCTTCTGGGGCGAGATGGACGAACGCAGTCAGAAATACAAAAATCTGTTAAGCCAGTATGTATTTTCCGATAGAAAACGCAAACCTCTGGCGGACGAGAAGGAAGAGGCCGAGATGCAGGCATATCTGAATACCGCTTTCGTAAAAGAAGAAGCGGAGAAGCTGGATGCCTTTGCGCAGATTTTTAATGATGATGACAGAACAGACACTTATGCGAGAGTGGCCTTCGGAAAGAGTAAGGAAATTACCGGCAAAGAGCTGTTCCCGTTACAGAGAGTGAAGTTCCGTGATATTGAGATAAGCTGTCCGAGAGATACTTCCGTATGGCAGCCGGTGCTGGATGAGGAGCTTTCCAGACAGGTATCTTCCATTCAGAGAGCCGATTTGGAGCTGATTAAGGTCTTCGATGAGGTTTGTCAGAAGCTGGGAGTCGGCTATTTTATCTGCGGCGGAACTATGCTTGGATATATGAGACACGAAGGATTTATTCCGTGGGATGATGATGTGGATGTTGCCATGCTGCGGGCGGATTATGACCGCTTTATCAACGAGGCCGGTCCGCTGCTGCCGGAGAGATTTTTCCTGCAGACCAGAGAAACGGACCCGAATATCCCGTATCTGTTCTCCAAGATTCGTCTGGACGATACGGAATATATCACAAAATATAACGAGAAGAGAGATTTCCACAAGGGAATCTGTCTGGACATTTTCCCATTTGATTATGTACCAAATGGAATCGGAGAGAGGAATGCATTCCGCAAAGAGGTTCGGGAACTGTCAAAGCAGCATAACTGGATTGCCAATCGTCAGCTTCCGTTCCCGGAAGAAAAATGTACGCCTAGAAATGAGACAGAGGCAAGATATATTGCCGAACAGGAGGAGGTTCTGAAATATTACTGGAGTCAGAGCCTGAAAGAGAGCCAGCAGAAATACCTTGATGTGGCTACCAGATATAATGATAAAGCGGAGAAACTGGGACTGCATACCGTAGCAAGCTTTGTGCCGTCTTACACATGGATTCGTCTGGATGACCTGCTGCCATATCAGCGGGGAGTCTTTGAGGGTGTGGAAGTATCGGTGCCAAAGCGCCCGGATATTTTCCTTAAAATGCAGTACGGAAACTATATGGAATTGCCGCCGAAGCATATGCAGGTGGCACACCGGCTTGTTCGCTGGAGCACATGGGAGGACAGCTGGGATCACAAAGGAGAACAGAACGGAGAAGTAAAATGACGGCAACACAGGAACATTTACTGAAACTATTGCTTGAGATAGATGAAATATGTAAAAAACACGATATCACCTATTTCCTGGAGTACGGAACCATGCTGGGCGCGGTACGTCACGAAGGATTTATTCCATGGGATGCGGATGTGGATATTTCCATGACCGAAGAAAACTACGATAAGTTTGTAAAAGCCTGCCAGACAGAGCTTGACCACAAAACACGAACCTTCTGCGATAACCGGATGAACCGGGAATTCCCGACGGTGTACGGACCTTATGTGGATATGGAATGCTGCCGTATGTCCGGTCATACGGTGTTCTGGGATAATTTATGCGGCCAGACCATCGATGTATTCTGCCTTCTGGAGCTTCCGGGAGACCCGGAAAAAAGAGAGCGACTGATTGACCGGTATTATGCCTACGATGAATACTGTAACAGCAGCTTCCGCCATTTCCGGAGAAAAAGTGAAAGCATCATGAAATATTACCGGGAATTTCAGGAAAGAGGCAAAAAAATCGGCAAAGAGAATCTGTTAAACGAGCTGGATAAAGAGTTTTTCGGACATCATTATGAGGATTGCGATACCTATATGGTGGCATCTGCCCGAGGCTTTGAGCCGACGCCGTTTGTGCCGAAAAAAGCCTATGAGACCTGGCGGGAAGTGATGTTTGAAGGACATCCGTTTAAGGTTGCCGGTGATTATGTGGAAATGCTTACCCTCTATTATGGAGATAATTATAATCTTTTCCCGAAGGAGCCGAAGCTGTATGTGGATATGACTCATACGGGTGTTTGCTGTCAGGCTTATGTGGATGATTTCATGTGTCTGATGGATAAAGAGCAGATGATGGAGACCAGACAGACCTTTAAGGATATTGATGTGGAAGAAGGCTACCGGGCCGGAGTGATTCAGGAGCAGTTCTACAAGGTTCTGGAGCTGAAAATTAAAAAGAGTCTGGAACGAAAGATTCGGGAAGGCAATCTGGACGTTGCCGCCATGGTGGAAAGAGGGACAGAAAATGATTTGAAGAAGCTGGATAAGCTTTTTACGGAATATCTGGACAAACAGCTCAATTCCGGTGTGATTTACTGGAGAGTGCATTTTGATATCGGAGATGAACTGGAATATGCAGCCATGTATACCCTGTTTATGGCCAGAAATAACCGCCGTGCCATTGACAGAATGTTCTGGCTGAGAAAAGAAAACCATCTTCCGCTTACGCCAAAGATGCTTCAGATGAAGGATACCATGCAGCACCTGCGCAATATTAAAAAATATATGCAGTATGAGGATTATGAAAAGGCGAAGGAAAGTCTGGACTGGGGACTTTACCATTTCCCGGATTCCAAGGAAGTCCGTCTGTGGGAAATGCGTTATCTGGTGAAGACAGCCGGAAATGAAGAAGAATATGCGAAGGCATTGGAACTGACAGAAAAACTGCTTTTGGAATATCCGGAGGATATGTACTGTCTGAAAGCCAGGGCAGACGTTTTCTGGGAGACCGGCCGCAAAGAGGAA
>JALEIY010000052.1 GCA_022769785.1 Eubacterium sp. | reverse complement strand
CTCTTGCTGAGCCAGGAGTTATCAAATGTCACTGACGCAGCAGAATCATTTCCATTACTTTCATCACTTTTTACTGATGCTCTATTTGTTATGCTGTCATTGTAATCCCACGGCATATTGTACTGGCCAAATTCCTTACTTAACATTTCGTCAGAAGGATTTATCTCAACCTCATACTCAATGGTGTATTTTTCTTTATCACTCATTGAAGGAATCGTCACTGTAAAAGGATTTCCTTCATTAACCGTAACGGATGAGGTTACATCTGTTCCGCCTGCATTCTTCACCACAATCGAGCCGCTCTTAAGGGACAAAGCATTTCCCATGGTGTCGGTCACAACGACATTGGTATTGTCTCCTGTGGAAGTCACAGTAAGCGTCGCTTTCTTTGTCATGGAGTTTGGATTGCTGTTATCCATAGTTTTCTGGATAAAAACTCCATCCTTGCTGCTGTCTCTTTCCACTTCAACCGTAACTGACCCGATGCCCGGGAAAGCAATTTCTTTGGAACCGGACTCCTGGTCGCCAATTACGTCATTAGAAATGACACCATCTATTTTGAGGGTACCTACAATATTATTACCTGCTGCAAGGAAATCCTCATAATACTGCATGCTGATTGTATTGCCGCTCACTGTATAGGTTCCCACTACCGTTGTGCCATTCATTAAATAACCACTTCGGTCAGAGAAGCTTACTCCGGCAGGCAAATTATAAATCATGGTGTCCGAACTTGTCAGCGAAATCGAATTCGAAACAGCCCAAGATAAAAACAGCTCGACTTTATCGCCTTTTTTCACGGTGACTGTAGCACCGGAAGAAACCTGAGTACCATTGATTTTTACATTGGAATCTGATTTCAGCCATCCAGCGATATTATAATTTTGGGGGTCGCTTTTCAACTTCTTACTCTCTTCTTCCTCAGTCTCTGTCGGCAGCGTAGTCTCGTCTGTCTCTTTTGTCTCTTCTGTACTGCTTTTCACAGATTTTTTCTCTGCCTCTTCAGCCTCTTCTTTTTTCTTTTCCGTTGTGACTTCTTCTTTTGCTTCCGTCACTTCTTCTTTTTCGGCTGTAGTTTTCTCTTCTTTTTCCGCAATACTTTCTTCTTTTTTCTGCGTGGTCTGCTCTTCTTTTTCCGCAGTATTCTCTTCCTTCTTCTGCGTAGTCTGCTCTTCCTGCGCAGGCTTCTCCTCCTCAGAGCTTTCCTTCTCCACTTCTTCGCTTTTTACCGTCTCATTTTGAACGGTCGCAGTCTGGTCGGTAACACTGTCTGTAAGTGCACTGACATCAACCACCTGACCAACAAGCACAAAAACAAGTAAAAAAGCGAGAAATTTTTTCCAGGTCTTCATCATTTTTTCTCCTTTCACCTGTTATTGGTTTATGGTACTGGCTTCCTGTATTTTCTAAAAAATGCAGACACTCCCCCATTACACCATATCGTAACAAAATTATATTTTTGTGGTCACACAAAAGTCACACAAGCCCTGTTTTTCTACTCCTTTTTGCTGTTTTTTTACTTTTTTCTTACTATTTATTTTCTTTCATATTTTATGAATATTTTTTTTATAAATGTACAAAATAAATGTAAATTATTTGGAGGTGTTTCATGGAAATTCTGTATATTATTTTTCTGTCTCTTTTTTCTCTTATTGCCCTTTTTCTTCTGACAAAACTGATTGGATACCGCCAGATGTCGGAAATGAGTATGTTTGATTATATTACCGGAATTACTATCGGCTCTATTGCCGCAGAAATGTCAACTTCCGTTGATGACGGGTTCGCAAAGCCGCTGACCGCAATAATTGTTTATGGTCTTTCCACTTTTTTTCTTGCGCTTATTACCGGAAAAAATATGCGGATACGGCGTTTTATTTCCGGTTCTCCTTATGTTCTTCTCAATCATGGAGAGCTTTATGAAAACAATTTCAAAAAAGGCCATATTGACCTTTCCGAATTTCTTGTACAATGCCGCCTGAACGGTTTCTTTGATTTATCCCAGCTTCAGGCTGCTATTCTTGAAGAGAACGGAAAAATCAGTTTTTTTCCAAAGTCGGATAATCGCCCAGCCACCCCTTCCGATTTGAAATTGAAGCCAGAGGAGGAGGTTTTGATTCCAACCTACATTATGGACGGGCATATTCTCACGGAGAATCTTCATCACTCCGGCAAGGATGAAAAATGGCTGAGAAAACAGCTTGCCGCTCATGGATGTACAAATCCGGAAAATGTCTTTCTTGCCGTCGGGAATCAGAATAATACGCTCAATGTTTATTTAAAAAATGAGCGTCAGGGAAGTGAAGTTATAAAAGAATAGGAAAAAAGCCATTATTTCCGATATAATTACGGATTATTTTTTAGTTTTTTACTTCACAAATATATTTTTTAGTGCTATAATCGAAAAAGTTGTGTGAACCGCTCATAAGCCTGTATTTTCAAGGTTTATGAGATACATAAAAGAACGCATAATGAGAGTTATTATTCTATTTAAACAATTTTTATTGTTTAAATTTTTTTATCTTTTTTCCGCATCAGGCGGACACCAGTTTCCCCAATAGGGACATTTTGTAACACGTGTATTGAAGAAACGGAGGATATTATGAAAAAATTAACTGAAATCCGATGGCATGGCAGGGGTGGTCAGGGAGCCAAGACCGCCGCTTTGCTGCTGGCTGATGTGGCATTCAGCACCGGAATGTACGTGCAGGGATTTCCGGAATACGGTCCGGAGCGTATGGGAGCCCCGATTACAGCATATAACCGCTTAAGCTCCGAAAAAATCCGCACACACTCCAATATTTATGACCCGGATTATGTTGTTGTCGTTGATGAAACTCTTCTGGATTCGGTCAACGTTACAGACGGTCTGAAAAAAGAAGGTGCCATTGTCATCAACACCGCCCGCTCCAAAGAAGATATTATTCCAAAGCTTAACGGATATGAAGGTCGTGTATACACTATTGATGCCAGAAAAATCTCTCTGGAAGCACTGGGTAAATATTTTCCTAACTCCCCGATGCTTGCCGCCATTGTAAAGGTTTCCGGCATTATGGAAGAAGAAACATTTTTAGAAGAAATGAGAAAGTCCTACGCTCATAAATTTGCATCTAAGCCTGAAGTAATCGAAGGGAATATGAAGGCACTTTCTCTTGCATTACAGGAGGTACAATAATGGCTTCAGATATCAGCAAATTAGGTCTTGATGTGAAGTGGCAGGACATTTCTTTGGGCTGCACCATCGTGGGCAGCTCTACCGCCGTGGAATTCAATACCGGAGAATGGAGAACCGATACTCCTAAATTTATCGAAGAAAAATGTAAACAATGTCTTCTCTGCGCCCCTGCCTGCCCGGACAGTGCGATTCCTATTGTCGGCGGCAGACGCGGTGAATTTGACCTTGACCACTGTAAAGGATGCGGCATCTGTGAGAAAGCCTGTCCTTTTGACGCAATTGTTATGTTAAAGGGGGTAAAATAAAATGGCTGTAAAAGATCGTTTATCAGGAAATGAGGCGGTTGCCATCGCCATGCGCCAGATTAATCCCGATGTTATGCCTGCTTACCCTATCACTCCTTCCACAGAGATTCCACAATATTTTACTTCTTTTGTTTCCAACGGAAAGGTAGACACTGAATTTATTCCTGTGGAAAGCGAACACAGTGCCATGAGCGCCTGTATCGGCTCTGAGGCTGCCGGTGCCAGAACTATCACCGCCACCTCTTCCTGCGGACTTGCTCTCATGTGGGAGGTATTGAATGTTGCGGCTTCAGACCGTCTCCCAATCTGTCTGGCTCTTGTAAACCGTGCTCTTTCCGGTCCGATTAATATCAACTGTGACCATTCCGATGCCATGGGCGCCAGAAATACCGGATGGATTCAGTTATTTGCAGAAAACAATCAGGAAGCCTACGATAACATGGTGCAGGCTTATCGCATTGCCGAGCACAAAGATGTTATGCTTCCGATTATGGTTTGTCAGGACGGTTTTATCACCAGCCACGCGGTGGAAAATATTGAGCTTCTTGAAGATAAAGAGGTGCGGGATTTTGTCGGAGAGTACGAACCGGAGCATTATCTTTTAAAGGACGGCGAGTCCATGGCATACGGCCCATATGCCGTAACCAATTATGTCATGGAAGCAAGACGGGCTCAGATGCAGGGTCTTCGTAATGCCAAACAGGTCACTCTTGATGTAGCGGAAGAATTTTACAAGCTTTCCGGAAGAAAATACGGTCTGTTTGAGGAATACCGTTTAGAAGACGCAGAATATGCCATGGTTATCATCGGCTCTGCTGCCGGCACCGCAAAGGACACCGTGGATGCGCTCCGGGAACAGGGCATCAAAGCCGGCCTTTTAAAGATTCGCCTTTTCCGTCCATTCCCGGCAGAAGAAATCGCCGAAGCTCTTAAAAATGTCAAATATCTCGCCATAATGGACCGAACAGAAGATTTCAATACCAACTGCGGCCCTCTCGGTGCAGAGATTCGTTCCGCACTTTACAATAAGAATCTTCATCCGGCATCTATCAATTATTGCTATGGACTGGGCGGCCGTGATGTCACTGTAGAGAGTCTGACTTCTGTATTTGAGGATCTTTTCGAGGTTGCCCGTACCGGCGAACTCGGTGACACCTACCGTTATTTATCTGTAAGAGAATAGGAGCAATATCATGGCTTATAATTTAAAACAAACTTTAAATAAAGAAGAGCGTCTCTCTCCCGGACACAGAATGTGTGCCGGATGCGGCGCTACTATCGCAATCCGAAACGTACTGCGCGGCCTTCATGACGGTGATGAAGCGGTTATCACCTGTGCCACAAGCTGTCTGGAGGTTTCTTCCTTCATGTATCCTTACACAGCATGGAAAGATTCTTTTATTCATGACGCTTTTGAAAATGCCGGTGCAACCTGCGGCGGTGTGGAAGCAGCTTACCGCGCGTTAAAGAAAAAAGGAAAAGTGAAAAATACTCATAAATTTATTGCATTCGGCGGCGACGGCGGTACATACGACATCGGTTTCCAGTCTTTATCCGGCGCCATGGAGCGTAACCACGATATGGTTTATGTCTGCTACGATAACGAAGCATACATGAACACCGGTATCCAGCGTTCCTCCGCTACTCCTCTTTACGCAGACACAACGACCACACCGGTTGGCACTGACAGCGACGGAAAGAATCAGAACCGGAAAGACCTTGCTCAGGTTATCGCTGCCCACAACATTCCGTATGTGGCACAGACAACTCTGACCAAGAACTTCCGTGATATTCATATCAAATCCGAAAAAGCCATCTATACACCAGGTGCCGCTTTCATGAATGTACTGGCCCCTTGTCCTCGTGGCTGGCGTTATGATATGTCCGATATTTTAAACATCTGCCAGCTCGCAGTAGACACTTGCTTCTGGCCTTTATTCGAGGTTATCGACGGTGAATGGATTGTAAACTATGTTCCGAAAAAGAAGCTTCCAATCGAAGACTTCTTAAGACCACAGGGACGTTTCAAACATCTTTTCAAACCAGGAAAGGAAGCTCTTATTGCTGATATTCAGGCAGAAGTTGACAGACGTTGGGAAGAACTTCTGAAACGTGCAAAATAATAAATATCCCCCGGGAAGGACGGTCGCACTTGCGACCGCCCTTCCCGGGGTTTTCTTTCGGCTTTTTCACTAAAAACGCCACCGCTTCCTCAGAACCAACAGTTCCAAAAAACGGTGGCATTATTATTTTATTTCAATTCTTCATACTTTTTAAGGAACCGCTGCTCGACCGTCTGGTGCGGTTCTTCCTTAAACACAGGCTTACTCATAAGCCCTTTTCCCTGCTCACCGCATCCAACACCCATATAATGGAGAAACTCAAAATACAAAAGTGTGTGGTCAATTTCTTCTATAATCTTCTCTTCTTCCTCAGTCGGGATTCTTCCGGCAAATTTCTCGTAGACCATGGTGAGAAGATAGTCTTCCGCCCG
>JALEIY010000186.1 GCA_022769785.1 Eubacterium sp. | reverse complement strand
AGGACAGCTGATTTTGTACAGTCCATTTTCTTCCTGTGTCAGTTCTTTCCACTCACCTGCAACGTCCTTTTCTTCTGCAAAGTTCTGTTCGGACAACAGATATTCTACAGATTTCACTCCACTGACCACATCTTCAATACGGAAGAAGAAGTCTGTCTGGTTTTTATAAAACAGTACCACTTCTGCGTTTTCAATTTCATATTCCGCAAAGCCCAGGTTCGGTTCTTTACTGCCGGATATAAATTTAACATTTGGTGCTATTTTATCATTAATCTCCAATTTAATGGTTAAGTCTTCCTGTACCTCTGAAATTGTGTAAATATAAGTTTTCCCGGTATCATCCAGTGAATAATCGGAGATAACTTTATCATTTACCTTTAACGTGCAGGAGGAACACTCGTTTATCGGTCCGGTTAACTGCAGAGTAACCGTATCCCTCCATCTAAGCTTTGTCTTATCCGCTTTCAGGGTAAAGGCCGGTACAATATCTTCCGGTATCTTAACCGCTAATAATTTTTCTCCTTTTTCAAGTGTTACTTTTGTTGCTTCTGAACGAGACTGGTTTTCACTTTCCTGATATCGGATATGGTAGGTTCCCACAGCAAATTCCATTTCAGGACTTGTAACCTCTTTGTAACGAATTCCATCCACTGACCATTCCATATCGGTTGTAAGTCCGCTTATTTTACCGTCTCCTTTTCCCTGTATTGTTTCAGGGACAGGCAAAACCTCCGGCGCTTTACGATTGGCTCTTGTAATCATGAAGGTAAGGGTGGCTGTCACATTTCCTTCGGTTATTTTTGCGGTTGCTCCCTGTTCCGTGACATAGGTATTATCTTCATACGCAATTGGAAGGTCACCGCCCTGCCAGTCATCGCTTTTTACTACTTTGACCGGGGTAATTGCTTTTCCCGTATAGGTCAGGTCTGCTTCGGAATCCAAGGTAAGCCGTGCCGTTGCTTTATGAGCACAGTACTTGCATTTCTCGGTGATTGCAGTCCCGTTTATGGCATAGAAAAGCTCATGCTCCTGAATACCAAAGGAAAGGGCTGCAGTTACTCCTCCTATGCTTATGGTCGCAGCTGCTTCATTTTCTGAAATATCCTTATTGTTCTCATACGCAATCGCAAGAGCACCGCCCTGCCAGTTGCTGCTATATGCGACCATTGCCGGTTCGATTTCCTCTCCCGTATAAATCGTATTTTTACTCGGATCCATTTTCAGAGTTGCTGTTGCGCTGTGTTCACAGTGAGTACAGGTTTCTGTAATCACTGCTCCATTTGTTTCATCTACAGAATATTCAAAGGTGTGACTATCGGGAACACGGTTTGTATACTTTTCTTCATTCGTCGTTTCGTCAGTATATGAATAGACGCTTCCCCCACTAAAGGATGGATAATCGTTTGACTCAAAACCATTATCGATATTCTGGAACCATACAGATGCATCAATACTATCATCCCGGTTGAGAAGAAATGTCACTTCACCACTTTTAAACTGCTGCAACGATTTGCTTTTTGAGTCAGGGTCCACACGGTCACAGGAACCTTCCAGGTAATAACAGTTCGTCACCCTGGAAGTGCCGCTATTATTGGAATCATAAGCATATATTGCACCAGACGCCCAGGAAGCCCCATTTACTGTGCCTGTATTATAGGAATGAAAAATAGTTACCCTGTATCCACCACTGATTCCTCCTGCATAGGCATCTGCCGTGATTTCTCCTGTATTATAGCAACAGGTAATACTGCTTCCTTTATCATCTGTATTGTCTTCAATACCTGAAATACCACCCGCATATCGTGAGCCTGCAGTAACCGTCCCGGTGTTAAAGCAGCGGCTGATACTTCCCCTATTATATCCTGTCACACCTCCCGCATAAAATGGAGATCTGACATAAGCACTCTCATTATGAACTACGTTGGCCTGATTCGAACAATTAACAATCGTTCCCCCGTTGTTTTCTCCACAAATGCCTCCAACACTGGAAGCACCTCCCACAATACCGGAAGAATGGCAATTCTCGACAGTTCCTCTTACAGAACCACTTATCATACCTACATAACTTTTCCCGTAAACGTAAGAATCTGCTATTTTAATATTTTTAATGACTGCGTTGCCACCTGCACTGTAAAACAATCCCACATAATTCATACTGTTATCATTCACATACAGGCCGGATATGGTGTGATTTTGTCCATCAAATGTTCCCTGATATGTTTTATACCTTCCGATTGGTGTCCAGATATCAAGGCTGTCATCTCCATTTGCCACTTTCGTCAGAAGCTCAGTATTATATGTAATATCTGCCGTAAGAACCGCATCAACGGAGGTATTCCCTTCACCCACATACCAGGACAGCCAATCCAGCTCTCTTGCATTGCTTATCTGGTACACACCGTTAATCTGGTCCGGCTCTGCAACATATTGCTCACAATAGGTACAGACTCCGTCCACAATGAAATCCTGTTCCAGGTGATTATGATACACATTTTTTCCTGTATATACGGTTTCTCCAAATAATACCGGTGTCGCATCTTTTCCTATCGTCTGACCCCAGATACCGACTCCTGACCATCCTGCCAGCCTGCAGGCGACGGAGCCATTCGCAAATTCTTCTTTCGTATAGCCGGCATCCCCCACCCCCAGATAGCACGAATTCATAACTCCACCTGTAACACCGCACAGACCTTTTACGCTAGCGGAAGCCGTTCCGTTGTAATTACCACTGCTGTAACAGTACCATCCGCCTGTGTTATCATCCGCATATCCACAGATGCCACCTACAAAATCTGTACCCAGGACATCTCCCGTATTGTAACAGTTCATAATTGCGTACGCTGTACCTTTTTGCATCGACCCGCACAGACCGCCTGTATGAGAACCATCGTTAACCACATCACCTCTGTTGTAACTTAAAGTAAGTGTTCCTGTAAGGGCACCGCACAGACCGCCTACATCATCGTTTCCCCTGACTTTCCCATCAAAAGAAGACCGGGATATACTTCCGTAATTATTGTAGCCGCACAGACCGCCTACATATTGAAGGGCAGAAAACCAGGAATCTCTGACATGAACATTCGAAATCGCTGCATCAGATGTGACAGCTTCACTGGATTGTGAAACTCCCAGACAGCCAAAAAGCCCGGCATAATCCGAATTATTATCATAATATAATCCCCGAATGGTATGTCCAAGACCGTCAAATTGGCCTTCATACGGATACTCCTTTGTGCCGATTGGCGTCCAAACGGCGAAATCATCGATATTTGCATCTGCTGCAATATTCTTATCACCATCCAACACGTACTGATTTACGGTTATATTTTTTGTGAGAACCGCATTGGCAGAAGTGTCCTGCTCCATTTCCTCCAGTGTGCCATTGACAAGTCCGGCGAACCAGTAAAGCTGTCCCTTATTACTGATTTCATATATTTTATCCTTTACACCGTCTCCATTCAAATCATACTTATCGGTTGTAAGTATTGCCGGTTCCGGCTGAATGGTTTCGGCAGATACCCGGATGGTACACATCAGCAGCATTCCCAGAATCATCAGGGCTCCAAATATTATCGATCGGTATTTTCCTGAATTCATTTCCTTTATCATCCTTTTCTTACCTCCCAAATGTTTTAATACGCTTTGCTTTAGAGCTGACACCCTTTTCCTTTTTGTTCTTTCGTTTATACAAAGTCTTTCATATTTATTCTATTATTTCCTTATATATACGTCAAGCATTCTGATTTATCCCGGCGCAAATCGACATGTGTATGTATTTGTTAGAGTAGCGAAGCAAAATACGGTGGTCAAAAGAAATGGCCGCCACTTCGGCGACCATTTCGATGCATATGAAAACAATCTGCTTTTTTTATTTTACCGTTACTTTTACTCTCGTATAAACTCCACTATAGGCGGTTATATAGATATAACAGCTTCCTTTTGCTTTTGCTTTAATCACACCTTTTGATGTCACGGTTGCAACTTTCTTATCTGATGTGGTGAAGGTAAGTGGTCTCATGTGTTTTGCGAGCTTTTTGTTTCTTTCCGCATAAGTCTGCGTAATCTTCAGTGCTTTTGTTTTTCCTTTTCTCAGAGAAACCGCTGGAACACTGGATTTCACTTTCGTTACGTTGGTATACTGTCCACCTTTTGTAACAAGATGGATCTGGTTGGAGGTTTTGATAAAATATCTCTTTCCTTTAATTGTCTTATATGCTTTCACATAGTATCTGTTCTGAGAATTCTTCTTCAGCTTTTTGTGTGTCCAGGTCAGCGTCTTTCCGCTCTGAATCACTTTTATCTTTCTCATTGCAGTCTTCGCGCCGCATTTGTTCTGGTAAATGACATATCCGTCCGCATTCGGAACCGCATTCCATTTCATCTTAATCGATGTCCCAGAAGCGGAAGCCTGAAGTCTCAATACTGTTTTTGCCCAGGAATTGGTGCATTTTACCGTTTTTGAATCCGTGTAGGTTTTCTTGTTGAAGATTGCTGTTGCCGTGTAGGTCATTGTGCCAATGCCTTCTTCCTTCTTAACGGTACATTTTACCTCTTTCTTTGCTCCACAGAGGGAACAGGTAGCGTATGCTTTCACGGCACCGTCCGCGGACCACTGGAATACAACATTACTCTTAGAATAATCATGACCATTTACTTTATCAACAGGAATGATTTCCTCACCGTCGGAGAGAGCTTTATTGCCTGTTTCGTCAGCAAATTTTCTGGTTCCATTCGGACAATTCTCATCATTACATACCCAGTATTCAATATTACCTTCTTCAATACAGGTCGCTTTCTTTGCCTTGACTTTTTCAAGGATGTGCGATTCCGCAGTCAATGAAATATTACCTGTAACATCTTTTATGGTGATGGTGTAGCTGCCTTCCGGATTCTTTACAGATTCCACAGTATCGCATCCGGTTATCGGCTGGCTTTCATCCACCAGTTTGCCGCTGATACAATCATATCCGTTTACCTCAAGTCTGCCGAGTGCATTAAATTCATTTCCTTCATTCGGAATTACGGTAAAGGTAAGCGTTCCGTTCTCACGGATTTGCGTTTCCGGTTCGGTATCGTCCGGAGTACGCTTCACATCTTTGATAATATAACCATTTCCACTTTCCGGAATGTCAAAGCCTGCATATGGTTTAAAGAGAACTTTCACATCTGCGTTGGTACTCAGGTCTTCGATGGCAAGCTGGGTGGTAATGTTATCTTCTACCTCTTCCCCGTTAATGTACCATTTATCTACCATGAAACCGTCATTCGGATTTGCTTCAAAGGAAAGCGTAACTCCACCATTTACATCCGTGTCATTTCCTTCGGAGAGATTTAAGGTCTTATCATCGGCTTTTGCTTTCAGCGTTCCATTTTTCGCGTTCGCTTCACCTTCCACAGAATAAGACACCTTATAGTAAACTGCCTCGATAAACTGTACTTTCACTTCCTGATTTGCTTTGATATCCGTCAGGGTAAAGGTTGTGTTATCGCTGCTCACTCCCTCTGACACTTTCACGCCATCTACATACCAGTCTCCGATTTCGCAATAGGCATCGGCTTTGGCTGTAAAGGTGAGTGAAGAACCGTATTTTGCCTGGTAGCTTCCTGTCTCATCTGTTCCGACTGCTATGGTTCCGGAACCATCCGCAACTGCTGTTACCGTATATGTATCCGGAATAAAGGTTACGGATACATCCGTATTCTTCTTCACAGTAACGTCAAGTGTATTTTCCTGGCTGTCAATGGTTTCTCCATTAACCATCCATTTTCCAACCATGTATCCTTCATCCGGCGTTGCAGTGAAAGTCACTACGGTATTTCCTTCTACGGTATCGCCACTGACAACTGTATTGCTTCCTGCTATTGCAGATAAGCCTCCGTTTTCTTCCGGCTGAGAATAAGTCACTTTAAATGGTGCTTCCTTGCAGATTGCCTGAATCTCATAAGCGTGTTCCGCAGGCTCCAAAGCTTCTCCGTTTGGAACAGTCCAGGTAAATGTATCACTGCTTTCGCCTTCTGCTTTTACCCCATTTACTGTCCAGTAATGAATCCTCTGTTCTTCATCCGGGGTAACCTTAAAGGTTACATTGCTTCCACCGCGAATCTTCGCACTGGTTCCTTCATATCCCTCGGCACTGACAGCTCCGCCTTTGCCGCTCCAGGATACCTCGTATGGAATCTGCTGGAAATGAACTCTTATATTCACTCCGGATTTTGTTCCATCTGATTTGTAAGTATACACAAGGTCTGTGACTGGTTTTCCATCAACTTCCACAATTTCATCGTTGACGGTCCAGTTCTTCACTTCGTAACCCGCATTTGCTTCTGCTGTAATCGTTACGGAAGCATTTTCACCAAGTGTAAATCCACTTGCAATGTTTGCAAGCTGTTCCCGGCCTCCGGCAATGGCACTGACAATCTTACCGTTTTCATCGGACTGAATGGTCACCTTGTCACCACGCTTAATAAATTCGACGGTTACTTCAATCGCTTCACCAACAGACGCTATCTGTAAGGTATTCTTAGTTACTGTCAGACCGGATTCTGTCTGAACCTCTCCGTTTACTTTCCACTGTTTTACCCGATAACCAGTCTCAGGTACAGCGGTAAAGATAAGGTCTGAACCTTCATAGACTTTGGCACCGGATGCAAGGCTCTCAATCTCATAATCATCGAGACCTTTTCTTCCTGCGGCTGCGCTTATACTTCCGTCAACCTGACCAACAATCGTATTGACAACTCCATAGTCCACTGAATATTCATCCAGGGCTGTAAATGCCGCTTCGATATTCTGATTAGCCTGGATATTATTGAGCGTACATGTTTTTACATCTGTTGTCTCCCCGTTTCCGTCAGCAAATGCTGTATCAACCGAAGTGTTATTTACTTTTACGGTACCTGTCTCATATCCATTTTTCGGAGTGAAGTGCAGGGTTACATCGGTACCCAGTGCAACATGAGCGCCGTTTTCCACTGCTATCTCTTTTGTCGCATCCGTCGGATCCTTCATCGTTGCTGTCACTGTACCGTTTGTGTAGGTTCCATATCTGATGACCGGTTTTTCCGCAATGGTTACTGTCACTGTAGCATTCCTGGTGAGAGATTCCATCGTCGCTTCTGTACTGTCTTCTTCGTCGGCCTTTACATTATCGCTCCATTTTACCAGATAGTAATTATCATTTAAGGTAAGCTTGAAATCAACCGGAATATACGCAGATACTGTACTTCCGCTTGCCAGAGACTGTCCGTTACTGCTTGCTGTAAGGGAGGCAATATTTGCATCACTCACTGTTGTGTCGCCCAGCTTCACCTGATAATTCAGACTATAGGTCTGTGCTTTTGTCACAACTGCGCGTACAACCGTATCCGCTCCTACATTGTAAAGCGTAAAGGTGTCTGAACCACCGGAGCCTTTTGCCACCTGGTATGTCGCTCCCTGATCGGTACTGAACTGCCATTCTTTTACCATATTGACAGAATCACTGGTTACTGTTGCCTCGAAAGTAATGGATGTACCTTCCGCTGCTTGCTTAACAGGCAGTTCAAGGGTTTCTTTTGTCTCGGCGTTCACTGCCGAAATCGTTGCCAGAGTTGCGTCTTCATTTCCTGCCTCATCGGCAACACTGGAAGAAATCTTATAAGTTCCATCCTGCTTCTTATAGGAAACCACAACATTTTGTGCACTCTGAATATCCTCTAAGACAAGAGTTGTTCCACGATATACTTCTTCTGTTCCGGACCAGTGATAAAGCTTCTGATTTACAAGCCACTGCTCTACCACATATCCATCCTCCGGAACAGCTGTAAATGTTACGCTTGAGCCATTTCGGATTCTGGTTCCGCTTTCAAAAGCATTTCCTGCGCTGTTCACGGCAGAAAGCGTTCCATGCGCTTCTCCGCCCTCTCCGGTTACAACACTGTAGGTCACCGGATTGGAAATACTGGTGTAGAATACCTTCACTGTCAGAGCGTTATCTTTCACATGCTTACTCAGATCAAAGCTATCAATATCCAATATATCCCGCCCATCGTTTAATTTCATGCCGGTCGGAAGGGTAGCATCTTTTCCGTATTTTTCTCCATTGATCATCCAGTAGTCTACTGCATAACCATCTTTTGCAACAGCCTGGAACCGAAGTTTTGTTCCGGCGGTTCTACTGGAACCACTCTCCATTGGATAAAAATGGCTGTCATAAAAACCTTTTATCGTTCCATTTTCTCCACTGGAGAAATTAACCTGAGCACTGTTTGCCTTTTTCGTAAATGACTTTGATTCAAAGGTAACAACATAATTATTCTTAAATGCATCTACCTTTGCTTTTATTGCTGCTTTCTGCTCGTCAGTGCCTTCGACAGCCTCAATTACTTTATATTTGGCTGTAACAGCAAATTTTCCGCTTGCAGCTGCTTTTTGTGCCGCTGTCATTTCAAAATAAGAACAGGAAATGTCAAAAATATCTTTTAAATTAATGTTTCCCGATACTGCCGGCTCAGAAACCAGCGTAACCTGAGTTGCATTTTCCGGTGTGATTCCCCCGTCCCAATCAGGAGTTGCCGTTATGGATACTTTATTCACAAGCAGAGATGCCGTTGCCAGTGGCGTATTACCTTTAAAGGTGGATGCAGCAATCGATTCTTCTGTCTCACCCTCCGGTAAGGTATATGCACAGAATGTATAAACCCCGGCTTTTGGCGGCTGACACGCTGCATTCTGAATAAGGGATGACTGGTCGGAACTGTTTAGTGCATATGTAAACGCAACATTTTCTGTGCTGTCTCCCCAGGCTCCATAGGTTGTTGTATTACCGGATACGGTTACCATTCTCTCCTGAAGCTGCACGGAAACAGATTCTCCAAAAGAAATCACTCCGAGAGTATCTTCGCCGCCATTCACCAGTTTCAGACGGTATTCTTTGGTATTTTCCCCATAGGTATATACCGCTTCATAATACTGTGGAGCACTCTCATACTTCGCATAACTCGCATCCTCACGAACCACTACCTGAATCTTATAGAGCCCTCTTGCAGCTGCTTTCCATGTAGTACTTGCCACACCATTTGAATTTGCAGTCGCAGATTTCGCAACCTGTGCATTCGTCTTCGTATTGATAATCTGGAAATCAACTTTTGCACCTTTTGCCGCACTGCCACTTTCTTCATTATTCACCCTTGCAGTGAGAGTAAGGGTATAACCATTCCTCTGAACATAAGTTGGTATGGAAATACTCTCCTCTTCCAGCTTCGTCACATTTGACCATGCAGACGGATTAAATCCATTTACTTCCTGATCTTCTGAATCCATGTAAACTGTCTTCTCAGTCATTTCCATGACCGTAACTCCGATGGAGGTACTCTGTTCACCGCCGGTTGTTTTAATCAGTCTGGTATATAAATATCCGGTTGTCTCTTCATATGTCTTTGGATCTGAGGATTCTTCATCTTCCACCATCCAGGTTTCTTCTCTTCCAAGAATAACCGTTTCTGTACTAATT
>JALEIY010000183.1 GCA_022769785.1 Eubacterium sp. | reverse complement strand
GGTACAGATATTGGACTTTGGAGCCACCGCTTTTGAAGAGGAAGAATAATAGGTTTTTCCTGCATCTTTCGTGTAGGCAACAAAACGATATTTTCTCTTGCCGGCGGTATTCTTTGTGGTAACGTATTTCGTTCCGGTCAGGGTTTTCAGTTTTTTCCACTTTCCGCCTACCTGCTGATAGATGATGGTTCCATTAACTCCATTGGATTTATTCGTAATGGTAATGCTCGCTTTTTTGCTGCTTATTTTGGTAACCACTGCGGAAGGGGCTTTGATTTTTTTGGATGTACAGGTTTTCATTGCAGACCATGCACTGTAATAGGTTTTACCATTGTACTTATAATATCCTCTCACACGGAATCCGCTGGTTCCCGCATATGGAATCGTCACAGAATTATTGTAGGTACGGCTTAAAAGGAACGACTTTTTATACTTGCCGTTATAATATTGATATACCTGATAACCTGTTACCTTTGTGTACGCTGTGCCCGATACACTCAAGGCAAGGTCAGCTTTTTTCACATCGGTGGCAATCCGTGAAACGGAAACGGTCGATACAACCGGCGGCGGTGTCGTTACCGTCTTATAAGAGGAAACGCTCTGCAGTTTCTTTCTGACATCCGAATTCTTCGCCAGGTCGTATGTAGGCCCTATCGACATATAATCCTTAAGCTCTGGAACTTTTTCCTTCAAAGTTTTTTCTTTTACTACATAATAGGTGTATTTTCTGTCAAGTATCGGAGGGGTATCCGTACCACTAACCCTTTGATAAGATGTAGCGCTCTGACAACATGTCAATTTTCCTGTCACATTATCTTCCCGGTAAAAAAGGGCGTAGGAAGAATCAGCGCCGGTATAGTCTTTATATTCAACAGCATAGCCAAATGAGCCATCTGAAGACTTGATTAAGTTTACATTAAATCCGACAAATGCTTCTGCCGCAGCGGCCGGGGCAGCCTGTAAGGCACCTTTTACATTATATGCACATTTTCCGGAATTTCTACAAATAACGGAAAATGTATAGGTGTCTGCTTTTGTGAACTTCCATTGATATTTGTACCCGGAATCCGAACTTGCAAACTCTCTTGTAATCGTATTTCCGGAAGAATCCGTTACCTTTATCTCCGCCGATGTATCCCAGGAATATCCACTATCTGTTACATAATCACAGGATGCCAGAAAAATCTTTGAGCTGTCTGCAGAAAACTGCTTTGTATATACTACTTTTCCCTTTGAATTGGTAAAATCACCTGTTCTTTCAGAAAATGTGCCTCCACTGAGAACATCACTGCTTCCCGACTCTTCCTTCCCTTCCCAGGCAAGATAATTACTTCCATAAATAGTAGCACGTCCCAGTGGCTGATAATCTGCATAGTAAACATTGGCTGCCTCACCATCTAACGGTTTAGAAGAAATATAATCACTTGTTCCGAAACTGGAGCCAGAATAACAGTAAAATGCATCGAACGTATTCTCGTCGCTGTCCTTTATTCTTATATAAACATCTCCATTATCCAAATCCTGCTCAACCGAATGGTCTTTTTCTCCAAGGGCTCTTAAAGACGCCCCATCTACGGCAATGTACGTCTTTCCGCCTGATTCCTGAAGCCGAATCGTAAAGTCATCAGTCTCTGCTTCTACCGGAACGGAAATAAAACAAAAAGCAGCCATTACAAACAGCAATAAAAAGGTACTGCTTAAAATAGAGAAAACGCTATTATTCCTTTCTTTTTTCATATCATTTAACCTCCTATCTTTAATAATTAATACCGGTCTGTCTGTATCTCCATTATACAAAATAAAATAATTTTACACCCTGTCCAAAGGTACAGGTTTTCAAACTATTTCCCTGCTTTGCAGCCTGCGGCTTTTTGTGCCGCCACTTCTTTTAAAGCGCATCAATTACCGCCGCCAGGTAGGTAGAAGACACGGAGCCATATATAAAATTATCAATCCGTCCATCTTTTTTGGCCTGACGGACCCGGTCCGCTAATTTTTTCTCTGTCACCTCATCCACCACCAGAACGATTTTGCATTCCGGATT
The DNA here is from genome assembly GCA_022769785.1 of Eubacterium sp. Classification (GTDB taxonomy): domain Bacteria; phylum Bacillota; class Clostridia; order Lachnospirales; family Lachnospiraceae; genus Anaerobutyricum. Next base: position 752 of record JALEIY010000183.1, on the reverse strand, counting down.
ATTTTTCTTTACCTCATCACGGATTTTCATGCGCTCTTCCAGCTTCCAGGGGGTGTAGGCCGTAACCTCCATAATCAGAATATCCGCCTGTGTATAATCACAGATACCTGCTGTTTTCTCCGGGCTTTCGCTTTGAAACACCTGGAAGTCCGCAGCAAAATCCTGCAAGGCTGTCGATATTGCGTCAGCAAACAGCACATTTTGCATATCCACAACAACCCTTCGCATAACCATCACCTCCAAATAAAAACCAGGTCATAATTCCTTCACAATTACATTATATGAAAATTCCCTGCTTTCTGCCCTGTCCATAAGTGCAGGTATTCTTTTTTTATTGCAGATATTTGTGCCTCGCCATGATAATCGACCGGAAAAATGGCAGCAAAAAAGAAGCACCGGCAGCTCAATGTCATTAAGTTAAGATGACGAATCAAGATCTCAGTATTAGAAATAATACTGGGGTCTTTTTATTTTGTAAGAAATGCTTGACATAAAAATGAAAATCCTAGTCTCTTTGTTAGAAATCCAAAAACTGATTTCACAAGAAATCGAAAGATTAATTTTAAGACATTCATTGGCATAACGACGAACTCCGGTGGTGGAACAATGAATAAAGAGCTGCTGGATTATTTCGATTTCAACGCAAACACTCCAACTGTGTCTGCATATACACAACAACGATCAAAAGTATTGCCGGAAGTTTTTGAGTTTCTTTTTAAGTCATTTACAAAAGAAAATTTGACTTGTGAAAA
>JALEIY010000120.1 GCA_022769785.1 Eubacterium sp. | reverse complement strand
CCGGTTACGGTTGATGAACCGACGGTGGAGGATACGATTTCTATCTTAAGAGGCTTAAAAGACCGCTATGAGGTTTACCATGGAGTAAAGATTATGGATGCGGCTCTGGTAAGTGCAGCTGTTCTTTCGAACCGGTATATTACAGACCGTTTTCTGCCGGATAAAGCCATTGACCTGGTGGATGAGGCCTGTGCCATGATAAAGACAGAACTGGATTCCCTGCCGTCCGAGCTCGATGAAGTTCAGCGAAAGATTATGCAGATGGAGATTGAAGAGGCTGCACTGAAAAAGGAGACCGACCGTCTGAGCATGGAACGTCTGGCAGACCTGCAAAAAGAACTGGCAGAGTTAAGAGAAGATTTCCAGACGAGAAAAGCCACCTGGGACCAGGAAAAATCCGCAGTGGAAAGAGTTTCTAAAATAAAAGAAGAGATTGAAGCCCTGAATAATGAGATTCAGATTGCCCAACGCAATTATGATTTGAATAAGGCAGCAGAGCTTCAGTATGGTAAGCTGCCGGAACTGCAAAAACAGTTGGCTGCCGAAGAAGAACTGGCAAAACAAAAGGATGCTTCTCTGGTACACGAATCTGTGACCGATGAAGAAATCGCCAAAATCATCAGCCGCTGGACCGGAATTCCGGTAGCCAAGCTGACCGAAAGTGAAAGAAATAAAACGCTTCATCTGGACAGTGAGCTTCATAAAAGAGTCATTGGTCAGGATGAAGGAGTGGAAAAGGTTACAGAGGCCATCATCCGTTCCAAGGCAGGGATTAAAGACCCGTCCAAACCGATTGGCTCCTTCCTGTTCCTTGGGCCTACCGGTGTCGGCAAGACAGAACTGGCAAAGGCTCTGGCAGAGAGTCTGTTTGACAATGAGCAGAACATGGTACGTATTGATATGAGTGAATATATGGAGAAGTATTCCGTATCCAGACTGATTGGAGCGCCTCCGGGATACGTTGGATATGAGGAGGGCGGACAGCTTACAGAAGCGGTCAGAAGAAAACCGTATTCGGTAGTGCTTTTTGATGAGATTGAGAAAGCCCATCCGGATGTGTTTAATGTACTCCTCCAGGTACTTGATGACGGCCGGATTACCGATTCCCAGGGCCGGACGGTAGATTTTAAAAATACTATTTTAATCATGACATCCAATATCGGTTCCCAGTATCTTCTGGAGGGAATTGATGAGGAGGGCAATATTAAGCCGGAGGCGGAATCCATGGTAAGAGGAGAGCTTCGAAGTCACTTCCGTCCTGAATTCCTGAACCGTCTGGATGAGATTATTATGTTTAAGCCATTGACGAAAAGTAATATTGGCGGAATCATTGATTTATTACTGGCAGATGTCAATAAACGTCTGGAAGACAGAGAGCTTCAGATTGCCCTGACTCCAGCTGCCAAGGAATATGTCATTGAACAGGGATATGAGCCGTCCTATGGAGCCCGTCCTCTGAAACGTTTCCTGACCAAACATGTGGATACCCTTGCTGCCCGGCTGATTCTGGAAGGAAATGTGGCACAGCAGGATACGATTCTCATTGACGAACAGGATGGAAAGCTTTCTGCTTCGGTTGTGAGAAGCTAATGGCGGCAGAATGAGACTTCCGGGTATATATGCCGGAATGCCATAATAACAGAATAATATAAGAGAAGAAAAACTCCCGCAGTATCTGTGGTAAAAAAGTTTCCGGCAAGAGAAAATGCGCTGCCCGGAAACGATAACCATAAGATGCGGCGGGAGTTTATTTGTGGTTGTGATTCTTTTGCTTTCATTATTACTGATGATATTTTAAAATTGAAAAACCAGTGTATTTATAATATAATATGCGAATGTCAGCAGCTAACCAGGAAAAGGAGATTACTATGTTATCAAAGGAAAAAAAGGAATTAAACTGGGCAGTTTTGGGTACCGGTGTTATTGCCAATCAGATGGCACAGGCACTGGGGACCATGGGAAGAACGCTTTACGGAGTGGGCAATCGTACCTATGAAAAGGCAGTGGCATTTGGGGAAAAATATCAGGTGGAAAAGGTATTTGAATCCTATGAGGATGCAATCCGGGACCCGGATGTCGATGTAATTTATATCACCACACCTCATAATACTCATTATCCACTGATGAAAAAGGCGTTAGAGCAGGGGAAACATCTTTTTGTAGAAAAATCCATTACATTAAACAGCAGGGAGCTTTCGGAGATGACTGCCCTGGCACAGGAGAAAAATCTGATCCTTGCCGAAGCGATGACCATCTGGCATATGCCATTGTATAAAAAACTCTGGAAGCTGATTGCCAGTGGAAAGCTGGGAAAAGTGCAGATGATTACGGTGAATTTTGGGAGCTTTAAAGAATATGATATGAATAACCGTTTCTTTAACATGAATCTGGCGGGCGGTGCACTACTGGATATTGGTGTTTATGCTTTGAGTATGGTGAGAAGCTTTATGTCGGAATGTCCTAATCAAATTGTAAGCCAGATGAAGCCGTCCCCAACCGGTTCTGATGAGCAGGCAACGATTCTTCTGCAAAATTCATGCGGTCAGATGGCCGCTGTCGCTCTCACGATGCATTCCAAACAGCCAAAAAGGACAATGATAAGCTGTGAAAAAGGGTATATTGAGATAATGGAATATCCGCGGGCGGATAAAGCAGTCATTGTAGATGCAGTGAGCGGGGAGAGAGAAGAGATTTCCGAAGGGAGAACATCCGATGCCCTTCGTTATGAGATTGAAGATATGGAAGCCGCAGTGCTTTTGGGAGAGACGGAAGTAATGAAGCTTAAAGAAAGCTGTGATGTAATGGATATGATGACCGGACTCCGAAAAGAATGGGGGATGAAATATCCGGGAGAAGAGTGGTAATTATAATTTTGGCCCGGCCGCAGAAGCAGCCGGGCCGTACTTTATATGGAAACTGTTATTTTTCGTAACGGTTTACCGCACTGATTAACGCTTTTACGGAAGCGTTGATGATATCGTCATCAATGCCGACACCCCAGTAGGTATTTCCGTCGTCTCCGTCGATGGCCACATAGGCGCATGCCTGAGAGTTGGAGCCCATCTGCAGGGAGTGTTCTTCGTAAGTTGAAATGGTGTAAGAGATGTTGGAATGCTGTTTTAATGCATTGCTGACTGCGTCCAGACGACCATTTCCCTTGCCGTGGTAAATCTTGTGTTCTCCGTCTTTATTAATGATAAGTTCAGTTAAAATACCATGATCCTGTTTGAAATGTACTTCCAGCATTTCAATTGGGTCGGAAATGTTGACATATTTTTCTTTAAATACTTCCAGAACCTCTTCCGGCTGCAGCTCTTTATGGGCATGGTCGGATACATCTTTTACGGCATAACCAACCTCTTCGCGCATCTTCGGAGGAATCCGGATGCCAAAGGTCTTTTCCAGAAGGAATCCGATGCCGCCTTTACCGGACTGGCTGTTAATACGGATAACGTCTGCTTCGTATTCACGGCCCAAATCCTTCGGGTCAATCGGAAGATAAGGTACGGTCCACTTATCACAGTCGTGAGTTTCTCTCCAGAGCATACCTTTTGCAATCGCATCCTGATGAGAACCGGAGAAGGCCGCAAATACCAGTTTGCCAGCATATGGCTGTCTTTCGTATACATGCATACGGGTAACCGTTTCGTACTGTTTTACGATGGAAGGCAGGTCTGTAAAATCAAGACCCGGCTCAACACCGTGAGAATACATATTCAATGCAAGAGTAACCACATCCACATTGCCGGTACGTTCTCCGTTTCCGAATAAGGTACCTTCCACACGGTCTGCCCCGGCTAAAAGAGCAAGCTCGGTATCGGCAACACCGGTACCGCGGTCATTGTGCGGATGAAGTGATAATATTACATTATCTCTGTATTTGAGATTTTCACTCATATATTCAATCTGGCTGGCATAAACGTGAGGCATGGAGTGAGAAACCGTCACCGGCAGATTGATGATGGTCGGCCAGTCTTTTGTTGGCTTCCAGACATCAAGAACCGCATTACAGATATCCTTGGCAAATTCCATTTCCGTTCCGGTAAAGCTTTCCGGAGAGTATTCGAAACGATAGTTGCCGCCGTCTTCCTCAGTCAGTCTCTTTAACAGTTCGGCACCTTCAACGGCAATCTTGATAATGTCTTCTTTAGATTTCTTGAAAACCTGCTCTCTCTGTGCCACGGAAGTGGAGTTGTACAGATGAACCACTGCCTGTTTTGCACCTTTGATGGCTTCAAAAGTTTTCTTGATAATATGTTCTCTCGCCTGTGTCAGAACCTGAATTGTCACATCATCCGGAATCAGATCCTGTTCAATTAAAGTACGGCAGAATTCAAATTCAGTCTCGGATGCAGCCGGGAAACCGACTTCAATTTCTTTAAATCCGATTTTTACCAGGAGCTTGAAAAACTCAATTTTTTCTTCCAGACTCATCGGGATAATCAGTGCCTGGTTTCCGTCACGAAGGTCAACGGAACACCAAACCGGCGGTTTTTCTATATGGTCTTTTGTCACCCATTTGCAGGTATGAGTTGGGGAAGGGAAATACATTGGTTTGTACTTTTCGGCATGCTGCATAATTAAAATCCTCCTTTTTTGCACCTGTGTGCGATATGATAAAAATTTGTCTCTATCCGTGATAAGGACCGCGTTGAAATCATTTGTAAAATAAAAAAACTCCATCTCTTAAAAAGAGACGGAGATAAACTCACGCGGTACCACTCTTATTCATACAAAGTATGCACTCATCACAGATACGGGCTAATCAGCCTTATATCCTCCTGCTGTAACGGTCAGGCTCCGGCGCTACCTACTGCAAAAATGCGGTTCAGTATGCTGCTCAGAGGCGAGTTCAAATCAGGTCCGCAGCTACTTCTCACCACCCAGCAGCTCTCTGAATACTTTCATGATTCTACTATTCCTCGTCATTGCATTTACAAAATTTAATTTAACATGAAATGGAAGGGGTGTCAACATTTTTTTTAGTATTGATTCCTGTTTTTATTTTTATATAATTAAAAAATATCACAATAGACAGTGGTAGAAAAACAGATTTTTTTTGTTAAAAATTATTGTGAAAGAAAAAGAAGATAGTGCTGGAAATTTCCGCTGTTCTGTAATATTATTTTCTATTATATAGAGATTTTAGCCTTTTAGCAGTAAAACGATACAGAGCTGTATTGGAGAAAAAGGCATAAACAGAGAGAAAAGGTGACAAAATGTTTCAAAAAATAAAAAATTGGTTTCATCAGATGGAAATCATCGAAATGCATTACGTAAGAAGTATCTGGTTTAATATAAAAACCGGAACGAGATGGATGGTTCTCGCTATTTTTGTTGGTCTGGTGGTAGGAGTGTTCAGCAGTGCTTTTGCCTGGTGCCTTCAAAGGGTGACTCTGCTGCGGGGCAGCTATCCGTGGCTTCTTTATTTCCTTCCCGTCGGAGGATTGTTTATTGTTTTTCTGTATCGGCTGTGCGGCTTGGAGAAAGACCGGGGAACAAATATACTGTTGATAGCGGTACACGAAAAAAATCAGGATGTTCCGGCTTATATGGCACCGCTGATTTTTGCGGCAACGATTATTACCCATCTGTTTGGCGGCTCTGCCGGTCGTGAGGGTGCTGCTCTTCAGATGGGCGGAAGCCTGGGCAATACCATAGGGCGTCTGTTTCGTCTTGATGAGGGCGACCGGAAGATTCTTGTGATGAGTGGAATGAGTGCGGCCTTTGCCGCAGTATTTGGAACTCCTCTGGCGGCTGCCATTTTTCCGATGGAAATGATTAGTGTGGGAATTATGCATTATGCAGCGCTGGTTCCCTGTGTTTTTGCAGCGTTGGTTGCCAATCGGTTTGCCATTAATATGGGAATTAATCCGGAGGCATTTAATATAGAAGGAATTCCACCGCTTACTGTTATAAGCGGTGCCAAGGTTATCCTGCTGGGCATTTTATGTGCCGGGCTCAGCGTTGCTTTTTGCCTTTTTCTTCGTACCGCCGGTTCTCTTTATTCCCGGTATATCAAGAATACGTATTTAAGAGTTGTGGTTGGCGGCTGCCTGGTAATCGGCCTTACCTTTCTTGTGGGAACCAGTGCCTACAGTGGTGCGGGAACCGAATTGATTGAGGAAGCAATTTCCGGAAGAACTCCGGCCGGGGCATTTCTTCTTAAAATGCTTTTTACCGCGGTTACTCTGGCGGCAGGTTATAAAGGCGGTGAAATTGTGCCTGCCTTTTGTACCGGTGCGACTTTCGGATGTCTTTTTGGTAATCTGCTGGGATTCTCGCCATCTTTATGCGCTGCTATCGGTATGATTGCTGTTTTTTGCGGCGTCACCAACTGTCCGATTGCCTCCATGCTCATTGGATTTGAGCTTTTTGGCTTTGAGGGGGTGGCGTATTTGTTGATGGCCATTTCCGTCAGCTATCTGTTTTCCGGGTACAAAGGCCTTTACCGGGAACAGATTATTGTTTATTCCAAATATCATCCGAAGTTTATCAACCGGATGTCCGGCGATGAGAGTTTTGACGGAGCAGATTATGAGGAATAGGAAAACTTTATGAATTTTCTTTGTGAAAAATATGGCATTCCATATTTATTTATGTTATAATAGTTCCGCAAATGAGAATGAGAAATAAGTAAAGGACATTTTCTGCAATATGACAGAATTTTTTAGTGCTTTAACGGATAAATCAAATGGGGATTACCGTATGAGGAGTTGCAGATATTCTTTTTCGCTCAGCCTCAACTGCGAATAAAGTGTGCAGAATACAGATTATTTATTTTTAAGGAGGAACAACAATGGCTAAAAAATGGGTTTACCTGTTTACAGAAGGCGATGCTACCATGAGAAACCTTCTCGGTGGTAAAGGTGCCAACCTTGCGGAAATGACTAACATTGGTCTTCCGGTACCACAGGGCTTCACAATCACAACAGAGGCTTGTACACAGTATTATGAAGACGGAAGAGAAATCAACGAAGAGATTCAGGCTCAGATTAATGAATATATCGTTAAGATGGAAGAAATTACCGGCAAAAAGTTCGGTGACAAAGAAAACCCTCTTCTCGTTTCCGTTCGTTCCGGTGCCCGTGCTTCCATGCCAGGTATGATGGATACCATCCTGAACCTCGGTTTAAATGAAGACGTAGTTAACACAATCGCAGAGCAGTCCGGTAATGCTCGTTGGGCATGGGACTGCTACAGAAGATTTATCCAGATGTATTCCGACGTCGTTATGGAAGTTGGTAAAAAATATTTCGAAGTTCTCATTGATGAGATGAAAGAAAAACGTGGTGTTACACAGGACGTTGATCTTACAGCGGATGACTTAAAAGAATTAGCAAACCAGTTTAAAGCAGAATACAAAGCAAAAATCGGCGCAGACTTCCCGGATGATCCGAAGGAACAGCTCATGGGAGCAATCAAAGCCGTATTCCGTTCCTGGGACAACCCACGTGCTAACGTATACCGCCGTGACAACGATATCCCTTATTCCTGGGGAACTGCAGTTAACGTTCAGTCCATGGCATTTGGTAACATGGGTGATGACTGTGGTACCGGTGTTGCATTTACCCGTGACCCTGCTACAGGAGCAAAAGGTTTATTCGGTGAGTTCCTGACAAACGCACAGGGTGAGGACGTAGTTGCCGGTGTTCGTACACCAATGCACATCACAGAAATGGAAGATAAATTCCCGGAAGCATTCGCACAGTTCAAAGACGTTTGCCAGACTCTGGAAAACCACTACCGCGATATGCAGGATATGGAGTTTACTGTAGAACATGGTAAACTGTACATGCTGCAGACACGTAATGGTAAGAGAACAGCTCAGGCTGCTTTACAGATTGCCTGTGACCTTGTTGACGAAGGTATGAGAACAGAAGAAGAAGCAGTTGCTATGATCGATCCTCGTAACCTGGATACACTGCTTCATCCACAGTTTGATGCGTCTGCACTGAAAGCTGCTACACCGGTTGCAAAAGCACTTGGTGCATCTCCGGGAGCTGCCTGCGGTAAAGTTGTCTTCACAGCAGACGACGCAGTAGCATGGAATGAAAGAGGAGAAAAAGTCGTTCTGGTTCGTCTTGAGACATCTCCGGAAGACATCACAGGTATGAAAGCTGCTCAGGGTATCTTAACTGTTCGTGGTGGTATGACATCTCACGCTGCCGTAGTTGCACGTGGTATGGGTACCTGCTGTGTATCCGGATGTGGCGACATCATTATGGATGAAGAAAACAAGAAATTTGAACTGGCTGGAAAGACATACACAGAAGGTTCCGAGATTTCCATCGATGGTACAACAGGTAACATCTATGACGGAATCATCCCAACCGTTGACGCTACTATCGCCGGTACATTCGGCCGTGTTATGGCATGGGCAGACAAATTCCGTACACTGAAAGTTCGTACCAATGCAGATACACCTGCAGATGCTAAGAAAGCTCGCGAGCTTGGTGCAGAAGGTATTGGTCTTTGCCGTACAGAGCATATGTTCTTCGAAGAAGACAGAATTGCAGCATTCCGTGAAATGATCTGTGCTGACACAGTAGAAGAGAGAGAAGCAGCTCTTGAGAAAATCCTTCCATATCAGCAGGGAGATTTCAAGGCTCTTTACGAAGCACTCGAAGGCAACCCGGTTACAATCCGTTTCCTGGATCCGCCATTACATGAGTTCGTTCCTACAGAAGAGGCTGACATTGCCAAACTTGCAGAAGCACAGGGCAAATCCGTAGAAGAAATCAAAGCAATCATCGACAGCTTACACGAATTCAACCCAATGATGGGACATCGTGGATGCCGTCTTGCTGTAACATATCCTGAAATCGCTAAAATGCAGACAAAAGCTGTTATCCGTGCAGCAATTGAAGTAAAACAGGCTCATCCGGACTGGAATGTATGCCCGGAAATCATGATTCCATTAGTATGTGAAATCAAAGAGCTGAAATACGTGAAGAAAGTCGTTGTTGAAACAGCAGACGCTGAAATTGCAGCAGCAGGTATCGATATGAAGTACGAAGTTGGTACTATGATTGAGATTCCTCGTGCAGCACTTACCGCAGACGAAATCGCTACAGAAGCTGACTTCTTCTGCTTCGGTACAAACGACTTAACACAGATGACATTCGGATTCTCCCGTGACGATGCCGGTAAGTTCTTAAATGCTTACTATGACACCAAGATTTTCGAGAACGACCCATTTGCAAAACTTGACCAGACAGGTGTTGGCAAATTAATGGAAATGGCAATCAAACTCGGAAAACCGGTTAATCCAAACCTTCACATTGGTATCTGTGGAGAACACGGTGGAGACCCATCTTCCGTAGAATTCTGTCATAAGATCGGACTTGACTACGTATCCTGTAGCCCATTCCGTGTACCGATTGCAAGACTTGCCGCAGCACAGGCAGCAATTGCTGAAAAGTAGGATACTGTTTTTGAGAAAATTTGAATATGGATTTCTAAATTGAAAAAGCATGTGAAAACATGAGTTGAATTTGGGATGATGAAAGACTCTGATGACCGGTTGAAAGATTGGTTGTCAGGGCCTTTTTTGCATAATAAATAGTATTACTGGATTTTTTATATTGACATATATATATAACCATTTAATAACTATGGCATTTGTGATACACTAATAATAAACAAATAAGAACTTGGAGGTGAAAAAGATGAACATAAAAAAGGTGGTAATAAGAGTGGCATTAGCTCTGTTTATTTTCTGTGGAACAATGACCTTTATACATAGTAACATTGGCGTTTGTTACGCCAGTTCAACTACATATGGAGATAGGATAGATACAGGCCTGTGTGGAAATAATCTGACATGGACAGTATATGATTCTGATAATAACAGTACCGGTGATACATTGGTTATTTCAGGAACAGGTGCGATGGAAGACTATAAAAAGTCAAGAGATGACATGGATGACCCATGGGAATATTCTACTCCTTGGATTGCAAAGAATTTTCCATTAAAAAAAGTTGTACTTGAAAATGGTTTAACGCATATAGGTAATTGTGCATTTATCGACCGCTCAGGATTAACAGATTCATTAGTTATCCCTGACAGTGTTACAAGTATCGGAGGTAGCGCATTTGAGAATTGCTCAGGATTAACAGGTTCATTAGTTATCCCTGACAGTGTTACAAGTATCGGATGCAGCGCATTTAAGAATTGCTCAGGATTAACAGGTTCATTAGTTATCCCTAATAGTGTTACGAGTATTGGATATAGTGCGTTTAGTGGATGTTCAGGTTTTAATGATACTTTGACTATTTCGAACAAACTGAAAACAATTGATTTCAACGTGTTTTATAAGTGTGCAGGATTAACAGGTTCATTAATAATCCCTGATAGTGTTACGAGTATTGGATATAATGCATTTAGAGAATGCTCTGGATTTAATGGAAAGTTAACTCTTTCAAGTAATCTGACAATCCTTGGGAATAATGCTTTCTATCGGTGCACAGGATTAGAAGGTGAGTTAATTCTTCCTGATAAAGTAAAAAGGATCGAGAGTGATACTTTTTGCGGATGTAGAAAACTATCAGGTTCTTTAATACTTCCTGAAAACTTAACTTATATAGGTGAATATGCATTTGCCGGAACGGGTTTTGAAACAATTTCAGATTTTCCGGAGAGTTTAGTTTCCATCCTGGATAGCGCTTTTTACGGTTGTAAAACGCTTTCTGGTAATCTTGTCATACCATCAAATGTTCAAGAACTGGGATATGGTGCTTTTGAAGGCTGTCACAAATTATTATCTATTACGGTTGAAAATCCAAATTGCACATTTGTAAAGGAAAGAGATAGACCTGCGATTACTTATAATGATCTTCCCAAAATTGTTTGGAAAGGATATTGCAAATCAACTCTTGTGACCTATGCACAAGGAATAAGAGGAAACTATGAGATTTCACATCAATGGAATACTAAGGAGTCAATTTGTAAAGAAGCAACTTGTACCGAGAAGGGCATTCAAGGCATTCAGTGTAGTAGATGTAATGAAATCAAGTCCGGAACCGAAAAAGATATATTACCAACTGGACATACAGCAGTTACAGATAATGCTGTCGCTCCTACCTGCACAAGCATTGGTTTGACTGAAGGCTCTCACTGCTCTATCTGCAATGACATCTTGGTAAAACAGAATGAAATCGAGGCTATTGGACATCTTTATACAGAATATGTAAGTAATGGTGATGCAACTTGTTTGGATGACGGAACTAAGACGGCCAAATGTGAAAGATGTGATGTGACTAATACAATTACAGACGAAGGAAGTCAATTAGGACATACAGCAGGTGAATTGCAGAAAGAAAATACTGTGGAAGAAACATGTACTGAAGATGGAAGATATGATGAAGTAGTTTACTGTGTTGTATGTAGAGAAGAAATCAGTAGAGTACAGAAAACAGTACCAGCGAAAGGACACGAGTTTGGGACATGGGAAAAGGTATCATCACCAAATTGTGTGGATAAAGGAAGTGAACAAAGAAGCTGTCAGGTATGTGGTTACACAGAAAATCAAGACTTAGATCCGACAGGCCATACATGGGAGAATGAGTATCGAGTAGATAAAGAAGCAACCTGTACAGAAGAAGGAAGTGAGAGTATTCATTGTACGAAGTGTGATGCTACAAGGGATGGAAGAGTAATTTCGTTGGTAGAGCATACATGGAATAGTGGAGAAATAACAACGTCTGCTACATGTACTTTAAAAGGTGTGAAAACATATACTTGTTCTGTATGTGGAGGAGAAAAAACAGAGCAAATAGATACTCTTGGACATTCCTTTAAAGAGTATTATTCTGATGGAAATGCGACTTGTACTGAAGATGGAACAAAAACAGCACATTGTGAAAGATGTGATGTAACTGACACAGTTATGGAAGAAGGAAGTAAGATTGAACACGCGTCGGGAACATTACATAAAGAAAACATTATTGAAGCAACTTGTACTGAACAAGGTGAGTACGAAGAAGCCGGTTATTGTATAACATGTGGAATAGAAGTGAGTCGAATAACAAAAATCGTACCAGCAAAAGGACATGATTATGGCTCATGGGAAAAAGTAAGCTCACCGAATTGTGTCGATAAGGGAAGTGAGAAGAGAACATGTAAGAACTGTGATTATACAACTTATAAAGAGATAGCAGCGTATGGGCATAAATCAGTTGTTGTTAAAGGCTATGCCGCTACTTGTACAAAATCAGGAAAGACTGATGGAACGAAATGTTCAGTCTGTGGTTCTGTGATAAAAGCACAGCAAACAATACCTCCAACACATAAGGTTTCAAAATGGAAAACAACGAAAAAGGCAACTGTTTTAAAAACTGGACAGAAAAAAGGCAAATGTTCTGTATGCAAGAAAACTGTCAAACAGACAATTGCAAAAGTTCCTGCAACAATCAAAGTTAGTTCCTATGTATCTGTAAAATATAAGAAGTCCAAGACTATCAAAGTAAAATATAAAAAAGGAGATGGAATAAAATCTTGGACATCCAGTAATAAGAGTATCGCTACAGTTAATAAGAAAGGAAAGGTTACTGGAAAGAACAGAGGAACAGCAATTCTTACTGTAAAGTTAAAGAGTGGAAAAACAGCAAAAGTGACAGTTACAGTGAAGTAGTGTCCTGCCAATCACTCAAAACCTCACAGGCAGCGATTGCAAATAAATAGGATTATATTTAGGAATATCAATTCTTAAAGAAACAAATGACCCCTCGCCATTATCTGGCGAGGGGTTTTGTGCATTTTTGGAAGAAGATGATGGTGTGTCAACATTTTCTAATTGTTTATAGTGCAATAAACGTTAATTCAAGAGAAAAAATAGAGCTAAATAGTTTATGTTAGAAATGAATGAAATATAGATAAGACTGTTTGAGAAAAAGTATACGAAATCGGATGAAAATAGAATTCCTTGCAAGTCGTATATTAGGAAATCAGTTTCTGTTTGTTGCTTATTTATAGAAAGAATAGTATAATAAAATATCGCAGAAGCATAGTTTGTTTCTGACTATTTTGAAAAGAGCAGGAAAAGAATAATGTCGAGAGTATCAAGACGAAAGAGAAGACAACGAAGAATAAAGAAACGGTTTTTTGCAGCAGGGGGTGGGGTGGTCCTTCTGTATCTTTGTGGAATGATGTTTTTCCATACCCATTTTTACCCAAATACATTTCTGGGAGATATAAATATCGGATGGAAATCGAAAGCATCCGCGAAATCCTTTACAAAGGAAAAATTGTCCGAATTTTCCCTTAAAGTGAAGGAGAAGGACGGGGAAGAAGTGATTTCTGCCCGGGAAGCAGGGCTTTCCTATTCTAATCTGGACAGTATTGATAAGCTGCTGGCTGACCAGCCATATGGAGACTGGCTGTTCCGTCTGGGTAAGAAAAACAGATACAGAGGGCTTTCGGTTCAGGTTGACGAGAAAATGCTTGGAAAGGCGGTGGATAGTCTTTCCTGTATGAATCCTGAAAAACCTGTTTCTTCAGAAAATGCTTCCATAAAATACAGTAAAAAGAAAAAGAAGTATGTTATCAAAGCGGAGAGCATTGGCAACATTGTTAACAGAGAATTATTTTTGGGGGGAGTTACCGATGCATTTACGACACTTTCTGAATCCATATCCCTTGAGGATGAAACCTATTACATAAAACCAAAATATACAAAAGATTCAAAAAAGGTTACCGAAGCCAGCAGTAAAATGAATAAATATCTCAAGGGTACAGTCACTTACCATGATGCAGATATGGAAAAGAAGCTGACAAAAGCCGATATAACAGAATTTATTAAATGTTCAGATGAATTTAAGGTGAGCATTGATAAGGAAAAGGTAAGAGCGTTTGTAAAAAAAGCTGTGGCAGGTACATTTAATTCAATACAGGGAGATATCCCTGCCGGGCTTACTGCATGGAAGGTTAATGTGGATGAAGAGACATCCCGGATTATAAAAAACATAAAAGACGGGAAATCCTCTGAGAGAAAGCCGGTATATTCGACAGAAGGCTTTGACCGGGAGGACTATGACATCCGAAAGACTTATATTGATGTAAATCTGGGAGACCAGAAAATGTGGTATGTGGAAAATGGAGAAGTAATGTTGTCAAGTGACGTTGTAACAGGTAACCTTGCTACGGGACACGGTACCGCCACAGGGTTATATCATATTGCGTTCAAGCAAAGGGACCATCTGATGGTAAAATATAATTCCTTCGTTCACTATTGGATGCCTTACAATACGACAGTGGGGATTGGTTTCCATGACGCTTCCTGGAGAGGAAGCTTTGGCGGGGAGATTTACCGGACAAACGGTTCACATGGATGCATCAATATGCCGCCGGCAAAAGCAGCTGCGCTTTATTCTATGATTAGTGTCGGAACAGTAGTATATGTGCATTGGTAAAAGAATATATAGTTATAATATATTTTCGTTGACATAACAATATACAAATGATATACTTCTTTTCGAAAGGGGGTAGTGTATAATGACAGTCAGTGAAAAGTTAGACATCTTATTAGGACAACAGCAAAAGTCACAGGAAAGCCTTAACGACTTAAAAGCTGGCCAGGAAAAGCTGTGGAGCAGCGTGGAAGAACTGAGGGAAGGCCAGGAGAAGCTGTGGAGCAGCGTGGAAGAACTGAGGGAAGGCCAGGAGAGCTTGCGTATCAGTGTTGAAGAATTGCGAATCGGTCAGGAAGCTCTGCGAAGCAATCAGGAGTTACTGAAGAGCGGCCAGGATGCCTTATGGACGAATCAGAATAAGCTGTGGGATAACCAGGAAAAACTCTGGTATAGCCAGCAGAAGCTGAAAGAAGGCCAGGAGAAGCTGATGGCGGGTCAGCAGAAGCTCAGTGATGATGTGTTTGCAATTCGTGTTCATCTGGAGAATATTACTGACAGAACCATTAAGATTGTTGCAGAAGGTCATACTGATTTAAGCCGTAAGCTTGATGAAGCCGTTAAGGTGAGAAGCGAAAGGGAATTGCTTCTTGTTCGGATGAATTTCCTGGAGGGGGAAATTACCAAGGTGAAAAGAAGGTTGCCGGAAGAGGAAGTATCCGCATAACCATATAATATACGAAAGAGAAAAGTCCGGGAGATTCTCCCGGACTTTTGCGGACATTTGAGCTTTTCCCGGGTTCTTTGTTTACATAGAAAGAAATAATGTGATAAAATAACGGAATCAGTATGAAAGAGAGGATGACATTATGATGAATATGGAAATGCTCCGGGGAATTATGATTCCTTTTATTGGAACATCCCTTGGGGCTGCAATGGTTTTTTTGTTCCGAAAAGAAATGCCTGAAATGATGCAGCGGATTCTTACCGGTTTTGCGGCTGGGGTTATGACAGCAGCAGCCATTTGGAGTTTGCTTCTTCCATCCCTGGAGCAGTCAGAGGGAATGGGACGTATGGCCTTTATTCCTGCGGTAGCAGGGTTTTGGTTTGGGATATTGTTTCTGCTGTTTCTGGATACTGTGATTCCACATATGCATATGAACAGCGAAGAAGCAGAGGGGCCGAAAAGCGGGCTGAACCGAACGATAAAGATGGTTCTGGCGGTAGCTCTTCATAATATTCCGGAAGGAATGGCAGTCGGAATTGTATATGCAGGCTGGGAGTCCGGCAATTCTTCTTTGTCACTGATGGGAGCGCTTGCTTTGTCTCTGGGAATTGCCATTCAGAATTTTCCGGAAGGAGCCATTATATCTCTGCCGTTGGCTTCCTATGGAACGGGGAAGAAAAAAGCTTTTGGATATGGCGTCTTATCCGGGGCCGTAGAGCCTCTGGCAGCCCTTGTGACAATTGGTCTTGCCCGCTTTGTTGAACCGGCATTGCCGTATTTTCTGAGCTTTGCTGCAGGAGCAATGATATATGTTGTAGTGGAGGAACTGATTCCGGAGATGTCAGAAGGAAATCATTCAAATCTTGGAACTATATTTTATGCAGTAGGATTTTCTGCAATGATTATTCTTGATGTGACTCTCCAGTGACCTTTTCTAATTATACATTGGGAAGAAATTGTATAAAAAAATATCTGAAATTTATTTGTCATTTATTTTTTCCTGTGCTATAATGAAGCCGTAATTTAAGGAATGGAAATTTCTGTAAACTACATCATATTTCGGAATCTGTTTTTGTATCTTTTCGGTGGGGAGATGTCAGGCTTCATTACGGAAAAGAATTGAAAGCAGATTAAGTCCAACGGGAGGTATGACAAATGATAGCACAAGTATTCGCCGTACTTATTTTTCTTGGGATGTTCATCATGGTAATCTCTGAAAAAGTAGAACGGCACATTGTAACGTTGTTCAGCGGTCTGCTTACTCTGGTAGTAGTTTTTGGCCTTTGTATGAAAGATATGGGAGCT
This sequence comes from Eubacterium sp., assembly GCA_022769785.1. GTDB lineage: Bacteria > Bacillota > Clostridia > Lachnospirales > Lachnospiraceae > Anaerobutyricum. The sequence continues at coordinate 7,320 of JALEIY010000120.1, read as the reverse complement.
ATTGTCCGTACGCTGAATATTCAGAGTATTTTTACTCCGGGTTTCTGGTATCAGGCGGGAGAGGCATCAGAGTCTTCTTCTGGTATCAACTGGGCTACAATTATATTTATAGCCGGTATGATGATTATGGTGGAAGGTATGGCGAGAGCAGGCTTTTTCCGCTGGCTATGTTTAAAAATCGCATCGCTTGTTCATTACAGGACGATTCCGATTTTTATTACTTTTATGATTATGTCAGCGATTCTTGCCATGTTTATTGACAGTATTACCGTCATATTATTTCTGGCGGCGGTGACCGTGGAACTGGCCCAACTGCTTAAGTTTGATCCAATTCCGATGATTTTGTCGGAGATTTTCTGTGCGAATCTGGGAGGTTCGGCAACAATGTGCGGAGACCCGCCAAACATTATTATCGGAACATCTCTTGGATATTCCTTCTCTGATTTTATTATGAATACAGGATTAATGGCAGGTATTTCACTGATTGTGATTATTGTATATTTTTATCTGGTTTTCCATAAAGAACTGAGAGCATCGACAGGAGCCAAAGTGGAAAAATATCCGAATGCCAGTGAAGCGATTACAGATAAGAAGGCATTTGCAGTCAGTACATTGATTTTCCTGTGTGCAGTTGTGATGCTTGTAACGCATGCACAGACAGGATTGACAGTTGCGTTTATCGGTACTTTTATTGCAATTATCACTCTGGTTACTTCTGCAAAGTATGCAGTGGAGCTTCTTAAAAAAGTTGATTACAAAACATTGCTTTTCTTTGTAGGGCTGTTTATTGTAGTCGGAGGTCTGGAGGAAACCGGTATCCTTGAAATGGTGGCCCGCCTGATTGGTAAGATCAGCGGTGGCAATCTCATGATAATGATTGCGATTATTATCTGGGTTTCTGCTTTTGCCAGCGCGTTTGTGGATAATATTCCATTTGCAGCTACCATGATTCCGATTATTGAAAGTCTTTCCGTAGAAAATCATGTCGGTCTGGAGGTTCTTGCATGGGCACTGTCCATGGGTACAGATATTGGAGGCAGTGCGACTCCGATTGGCGCATCTGCCAATGTAGTCGGTACCTCTGTTGCAGCCAAAGAAGGTTATCCGGTCGGCTGGGGAAGATATTGTAAGAAGATGGCACCGGCAACTGTTTTAGTATGTTTGATTTCTATGATTATCATGTTTGCAAGATATTGTTAAGAGGGGGAGTATGTAATGTCAGAGCAGTTAATAATTGTTGTGAGCCGGGAGTTTGGAAGCGGCGGACATTTGATTGCGGAGAATCTGGCAAAGAGATTTGAGCTGCCTTTATATGACAAAAATATTCTTCGGGAGATTGCGGTCGAAAAAGAAGTGTCTGTTGAGAATCTTGAAAAATACGATGAGATTCCGAAACGTCCGCTGTTTTCAAGACGGGTGAATGGATACAGTAATTCCCCGGAAGAGAATATCGCCAATATGCAGTTTGAATATCTTAAAAGAAAAGCCGAAGAAGGAGAGTCTTTTGTTGTTGTGGGCCGCTGTGCGGAATCTGTACTGACAGATTATTCCTGTATGATTCCAATTTTTATTCTCGGAGATATGGAATGTAAGATTACAAGAACAATGGAAGTTGACCATCTTTCCAGAAAAGAAGCCGAGGCACGTATCCTTCGCCAGGACAGAAAGAGAAAAGAATATCATAATTATTATTGCACCGGAAAATGGGGTGACTCCAGAAATTATGATATTACGATTAACAGCAGCCGTCTTGGAATCGAGAAAACAACGGATATTCTTGAAAAGTATATCAGAGAAAAGATGGTATCGGAACAGTAAGATGTGGCTGTTCTTCTATAAAAAAGGAAGCGTTCAATTGAAACGCTTCTTTTTTATATTCCGGATTGCCAAAGTCATTTAGTCGATGCGTCAACTGACTGATAATTGGATTGAAGTTATTATTTTGCGATAAGCCTGGTCAGATGAATATTATCCTGCAGACCGGTAGCAGATGCAGTACAACGTCCTTTCTTGAATATTTTTACTGCAGGCGCCTGTTCAATACCGTACATTGCGGCAAGAGAAGGTTCTTTTACTGTGTCAACCCGGCCGATGGTAACATGAGGCCATTCCATGGAAAAATGCTTCAGATACATTTCCTGACGACGAGAGATTTCCGTCTGGTCGGCAAAATGAAGAAGGACCGGCTCTGAACTGTCAAATATAAACTTTGAAAAATTTTTACTTGTAACATTTACAGACATAATCATTACTCCTGAACTGATAATATGATTATAGTATCACCGGGAAAAAAATAATTATGCGAAAAAAATCTGACAAAGCAGGATATAAAGAAAAACCCTTCGTTATTCTGAAAACAAAAATAACGAGGGGTTTTTTAATGTTTTGAAAACTATGGCAAATCAGGCCTGCTGACGAAGACAAATCGTTCCGTTAATAGATGAAAGACGAACATTCTGGAACGGTTTTTCTCCGAGAATACCAAGAATATTTTTGATATTACCCGGTTTGGTCTTGATTTCCAATCCGTCAATGTCGGTAAGTATCTCGCCTCTTTTGCTGATGCCGTCAACCTTCATTCCGGCATCGGATGGAAGGGTGAGATCAATGTTTCCATTCAGAGTGATGCATTCGATGATGTTATTCAGGGAATGGAAAGCAGCATATATATGGGAGGAAGAAGTCTCCAGTTTTGCGCCTCCATCAATGCTCTTGATGGAAATCGGGCCGGAAACCGTATGGATGTCCGTAAATCCTACAGTGTGGTCACCCTGTACAGGTCCTACAGAAGTTGTAATACGAATACGCGGAGCGGAAATGGTACGGAATACTACAGCACCCTCTGTGGTTTCGGCAGCAAAACGTTCCATAGTCCAGTCTTCTTCGGTAATGATATTGCCATACTGACTGGAAAGCTGCAATTCGCCGTGCCAGGATTTTGGAAGGAAAACCTCGACAAAGGTATCATGATTTACTTCTTCGCGACGTCCATAGCGAATCGTGGCCTTAAAGCGATTCGCAGTAACCTTTGCATAGTATTCGGAACCGGATAGACCGTTGATGTATTCCTTAACAATCAAAGAATCATCTTCGGTACTGTATAAAAAGATGGTTTCTCCATGATAACCAATCTGGAGAGATTTGACAGTGGAAATATCCAGAGTCGTTTCATTATCCGGTGTGGTTTGCGTAAATTTTCTGTCTGTCATCTTGTCACTCATTTGCCTTTTGCTCCTTTTGTCTGAAATACTGATTATATTATAAAAGATTCTGATAATATTGGCAAGAAGCACCTATGAGCATTTTGTGGCGTGAGTGCAAAAAAGTACACTTTAAAAAAACTATTGCGGATTCTTTTTGTTCATAAGTTCAATAATTCTTTCTGTAGCGTGACCGTCACAGCTTCCCATGAATTTCTCTTTAAATGCAATGACACGCTGACGGTCGAAATTGTTTTCGACATCCCGAATTGCTTTCAGGAGTTCATCCTCTGTTTTTACGACCGGTCCCGGTGTAAAATCGGAGTAATCATAATAAAAACCACGCCAGTCACAGTAATCATCATAATCATAGGCATAGAAAATCATAGGTTTTTCAAAAAGAGAGTATTCAAAAACCAGAGAAGAATAATCTGAAATACAGATATCCGCACAGCACAGCAAATCCTCGATGGAAAGATAAGGTGTTACATCCATAGCGAAAGAGGAAAGCTCTTCCGGGATAACCGGTGGCTCCTTTACAAATGGATGATGCTTGCATACCAGCACGTAATCCTCGGAAAGTTCTCTGGAGAAACGGGCAAAATCGATTTCATCCGGAGATTCTGCAGTTGCAACATGACCACGGAAGGTCGGAGCATAAAGGATAACTTTTTTATCCCTGGCTGACGGCATTACTTCATAAAGCTTTTCTTTTCGGCTGTTGACGAATTCTTTGTCATAAAACAAATCTGTCCGGCTGATTCCTGCGGGAACAACAATGCCTTCCGGCAGATTCATGGCTTCCTCATAGGCCCATACAACTTCCGGACTGCTGACTGTCACATAAGAAAGATTGCCGTAATTCGGATATTTATCGAGGGTGGCAGCGTTATCGCCGAACATCAGGCTGGCAGTACTGCGTCCGAACTTTTTAAAGGCGCCGCAGGCGTGCCAGAGATTGATTGCGGTTGTTTCCTTTCGAAGAGGAACCGAAGAAAGAATAAGGGAAGCGTCATCAACAAATACGCAGGAAGCAGAAGCCAGTTCTTTCAGCATGTTCCGAACGTTTTCTGTATATTGTTTTCCTCGAACGAAATTAAACTGGACATAAGAACAGGCAAGCTCATACTGACCGGATTCCTCCAGAACTTTATAAAGATGCTGAAAGGAACTGGAAAGCTTTGTAAAGCGCATTTCCACAAAAAGAACCTTATTTTTAATCACCGGCTGCTCCTTACAATACTTCTTGTAAAGAGACGGGAAATAAATCTTATAGCGATAATGTTTGTAAATAAGCCTGAAACGTTTTAAAATTGCATTTTTTATTGTTGAAATCATAATATCCATCCTTTTATGTAATTAGAGCAGCGCAATCAGATTGGCAATCAGGCTGCTGATGATACCGGTGCAGGAGATGATAAGATTCCATCGGAAAAGAATGTTTATTCCGTAGTCCAGATTCAGCTGGAAAACAGAAGAGGTGAATGCCAGGAGAAGAAAAAGTATCTCCAGAAAAAATACACCCTTTAAAGCCATCTCCATATCCTGCCGGCTTAGTTCCATATTTAAAGATATTCCTGCCATGAAATACAGAAAAACAAACATCAACATTATATCAGTGGCACTTAATTGATGCAAGGCTTTTATAAAAGAATCAAAACCTGTGCGGAAAGATACGGGAAGTGAACGAATCCGTTCCGGAAGCAGCCGACTGAATATAAAAATGATGAGAGGCCCCATAAGCAGTGGGCCGATGCCAATAAAAAACTGTCCCATGTCTCTTTGCAGCCTGGATAAAAAAGAGGTCCCTTCGTGATGCATTTTCACAAAACCGAGGGTGCCTCCGTTCTTTTTGGATTTTTTCATTGTGGAGAACAGAGATACCTGGTCGATTTTGTATCCAAAAAGGACAGCAAAAAAAAGATGTCCCAATTCATGGACAGGAGTTCCCGCCAGATTAAAGATATCAAGAAGAAAATTACCGAGTTTTTTGTCGGAAATATTCCGGACGGCTATCTGACGTGTTTGGCCGATGATAAAACCAAAAGCAATCAGAACAAAAAACAGTTTTAAATTAAGAGCAATCATATAGTGAAGTGTGTCGTATAGCATGATGACTCCCTCTTCTCTCCTTCAGAGAGTTTTTTATTATTATAACATGAATATATCATGATTTTATGATATTTTTATGATTGAAATTTTTGGAAGAAACGTATAAAATATCAGTGACTGTCTGCTGTGTAATGCAGTATGGCAAAAGAAAACCATCGGGTTTTCACTCAGGAGAAAAGAGGGGAGAAGAGAAAATGCTGATTAAATTATTAATTGCAGCGGTCGTAGTTGTTGCAGTTGTGGTTCTGCTGACTCGGAAACCGGAAAAAAATACCGGTTCCGTGAAAGAAAATGACAGCAGGGAAAAGAACCGGCAGGACGACCAGATCAGGGACAATATGAAATCAGGAGAAAAGTCTGAGGCGGAAAAAGTATTAAAAGAGAAGACGGAAAACGTCGAAATTGAGCAAAATGACGACAAAAAGGAACCGGATGAGGAACTTAAAGAAGCAAAAAAAGCCCTGTATCAGTATATAAATCAGGCTTTGAAAGGGATGTATGGCTGTTGCGGAAGAGATGACTGGGGAAATTATATGGCACCGGCGGGGTGTTCCGAATTAATAACCAGTCATTATGATGAGATTCTTAATGAATTACCTGCGGCTCAGCGGCAGCTGGTGGAAGGCCTGTTCGGGTGTATTTCGCCGGAGGGAGAGATTTCAGACCGGGAAGCGCTTAAAAAGCATTATTTATCCATGATGCTCCCGTTCTATCCGCAGTACTATAAAGAAATGAAGGGCATCCGTTATACGGCTCTGCTTTCTCAGGATACATTAGAGCTGTTTCGCAGGCTCACCGGTAAGCGATATCGTATGGGTTACCGGAATCGCTTTGAGAATGGTGTTACCGCGTTCGAATGGAAAGGAAACCGTTTTAAAGTCTCCAATAAAAAAGGACAGATTCTCTGTGATGCGGAATTTAAAGACGGACAGTTCTGGAATGGTTATGCTTTCGTGAATGTCCAGGGTGACGATGAAGACTGGATTATTGTTCAGAAAAATTATTATAAAGATGGAAAATGCATCCAGGGTGATGTTCAATATACTTATCAGAAACCGTGCTGTTGATTTTGGCGAAAAAGCTTGCAAAGGCATTCGAATAATTATAATATAGAATTATAATAAACACAGGAGTGGGAAACACAAAACGGAGGTATATTATGTTTACAAAACTGACAGCAAATTTAAAAGCAAAACCACGTACAATCGTTTTCACAGAGGGAACGGATCCACGTATTCTTGAAGCTGCTCACAGACTGACTGGTGAGGGAATCCTGGGAGTAATTCTTCTCGGAGTGAAGGAAGAAGTTGAAGCTGCTGCAAAGGCAGGCGGTTTTAACGTGGAAAAATGTACGATTATTGATCCGGAAACCTACGATGAGATGGCACCGATGGTAGACGAGATGGTAAAGCTTCGTAAAGGAAAAATGACACCGGAGCAGGTAGAGGCAGCACTGAGAAAGAGCAATTATTTTGGTACCATGCTTGTAAAGATGGGAAAAGCAGATTGTCTTCTCGGCGGAGCAACCTATTCTACTGCGGATACGGTTCGTCCGGCACTGCAGCTTATTAAGACAAAACCGGGCAACAAAATCGTAAGCTCCTGCTTCATCATGGTAAAAGGTGATGAGAAGCTGGCTATGGGTGACTGCGCCATCAATATCGAGCCGAACGAGGACGAGCTTGCAGAGATTGCAATTGAAACAGCAAAAACAGCAGAAGTATTCGGAATTGACCCGAAGGTTGCATTGTTATCCTACTCTACCATGGGCTCAGGCAAAGGAGATTCTGTTACAAAGATGGCCAATGCTACAGCAAAGGTAAAAGCTGCTGCACCGGATTTAGCAGTAGATGGTGAGATTCAGTTTGATGCGGCTGTTTCCCCGGTTGTTGCCAAAGTAAAATGTCAGGGTTCACCGGTTGCCGGTCAGGCAAACACCTTTATTTTCCCGGACATCAATGCAGGAAACATTGGTTACAAGATTGCGGCCCGTCTGGGTGGATACGAA